>JBBFKQ010000005.1 GCA_037481935.1 Aquificaceae bacterium
AATCCTCCCTATGGGTTTTCCATGGGGAGCTTTTTTTTACCATAATTTCTTATAACTTGCAACTCGGGTTATTATAAGCCTTCTGGCAAGGTCTGCAGATATTATATTTAGGATGAAGCCTACGCTGAACCTTTCCAGCACCCATCAGGTCAAAAAGCTTCTGAGAAGTCTAAAGCTCAACACGGTCTGTGAAGAATCAAGATGCCCCAACATAGGAGAATGCTTTGGCTCTGGCACTGCAACCTTTATGATAATGGGGGATACATGCACACGCTCCTGCACCTTCTGCAACCTCCAGAGGGGAAAACCTCTGCCCCCTGACCCACAGGAGCCATACCATCTTCTTCAGGCTGTAAGGGAGCTGGGGCTCAAGTATGTGGTTTTAACTTCACCCACCAGAGATGACCTGTCAGATGGTGGCGCCTCGCATTTTTATAAATGTATAAGAATGCTCAAGGAAGGCATTCCTGATATAAGGGTGGAGGCTCTCGTGCCGGATTTTAAGGGAAACATGAATTCTCTTGTGGCTGTCCTTTCTGCAAAACCCCATGTGCTTGCCCACAACGTAGAAACAGTCCCGAGACTGTATGAAAAGGTTAGGACTGGCTCAAAGTATGAGAGAAGTTTGGAGATTCTGAAAAGGGCAAAGGAAATAGCCCCCCAAGTGCCGACCAA
This sequence comes from Aquificaceae bacterium, assembly GCA_037481935.1. Classification (NCBI taxonomy): domain Bacteria; kingdom Pseudomonadati; phylum Aquificota; class Aquificia; order Aquificales; family Aquificaceae; species Aquificaceae bacterium. The sequence goes on from JBBFKQ010000005.1 coordinate 676, forward strand.
GTCAGCCCTTGTGCTTGGCTTTGGAGAGGAGTGGGAGGAAATCATTCAGGTTATGAAAGACCTGTTCTCTGCAGGCTGTGAACTTCTTACCATAGGTCAGTATTATCAGCCATCAAGGAGCCACCACCCAGTCATAAAATACTACGCGGAGGAAGAATTCAGGGAGCTTGAGAAGATAGCATACAGCATGGGCTTTAAGAAGGTGGCGAGTGGTGCAAAGGTGAGAAGCTCCTACAGGGCGTGGGAACTATCTCTGCTCCTCTAAAATTTCTTTTTCTATTTCGAAGTAAACATAATAGGCGTTTACCGGGTTGACCTCAAAGAAAACAGAAAGTTGAGAATATTCCGGGTTTAGTCTTAGCATATCCTCGTTAGCCCTGTTTCTTACCTCCTCAACACTGTAACCTTCCTCGTATAACCTTCTTACCACAGACCTTATATCCCTTATGTAATCCCTGGTCCACTCCACCTGTCTGACTATGTTCTCTCTGCCGTATAGAGGCTCGCCATGTCCTGGGAGAAGGATCTCAGGTGAAAGCTCCTTTATTTTTTCAAGACAGAGAAGCCATGTGCGGGAGTTGCCAGAGCCCAGAAAGGGGACACGCCCTCCAAAAACAAGGTCGCCGGCAAAGAGTATTTTCCTCTTGGGCATCCAGACTACAAGGTCTCCATCCGTGTGAGCCCTGCACCAGTGATGTATTTCAAAAATTTCACCACCCATTTTTATTGTCATGCTGCTGGAGGTGGTTATGTCCGGTCCTATAAGTTTTGTGCCTCTAAGAAGTCTTTCTCCAAGAATCTCAAGCCTTGCAGTATGCATTCTTTTGGAGGCATCATCCGCAAGATATTCATCAGACCAGGGATGGGCTATTATGACTGCCCCTGCCTCCTTTAAGGCTCGCACTCCATAAAAATGGTCCGTATGGTAGTGTGTGATAAGAGCGTATCTTACAGGAAGCTTTGTTTTTGTCCTTATGGTCTCCACCAGCTCTCTGCCAAGTGTGTATGTGCTTAAGGCATCTACTACAAACACACCATCCCTTGTTATTACAAAGTAGGCGTTGGATATAAAACCTCTGTTCTGCCTGCTTACCTGTTCATAGGTTCCGAAGACTCCATATACACCGGGGGCAAGCTCCCGTAGAGTCTCCCTAACATGCCGTGGATAGGAAAGGGAAAGGAGAGGAAGGGCAAGGAGTAGAAAGGCAATTAACCTATTCACCCTTTGCCTCTTTGAGAGCCTGCTTTATGTCCTGGTCCGCCTTGCGGAATATTTCCGCATTTTCTCTGCTGAGGTGCCTTCCGTAGGTTTTCAGCAGGAAGGGTATGTTTATATAGCCCGTTACCACTTTGCCATCCTTTTCGTAGAGGTATACCCTGCAGGGAGCAAGGGTTCCAAACTGGGGTATGTCCTTTAGTATTGCCTCACCATAGCTCAGGTTGCAGGCAAGGAAGATGGAGAACTTTGGGCTCTGCTGTCTGATATCCATTATGTCCAGTATGTTCATGTTAACGCCGTCAAGGGCAGTCTTGTAAAGTGTCTTGAAGGTGTCAAAGTCAATGCCCTCAATTACATCCTCATGAACCAGGTTTTCCTTCATAGCAGGCACTTGAGGAATGGTAGGCCTGTTGGTGCTTATTGAAGCAAGTGCAGAATGAAGCCTGCGGTAGAGCTGGCTTATATTTCTTCTCTCGGAAAGAGTTAGATGGTTTCTGTAGCGGGTTAAGAAGACCTGATGGTTCACAACTGTGGCTTTTACCCTACCTTTCTCCTCGTATACTGCCACACTGCAGGGGACTATGTTGCTCAGGGCTGGGGCCTTTAAAAGAATGTCCCCCATGCCCTCAAACTCACATCCAAAGACAACATAGTAGTTTCTGAAGACTTCGTTTCCCCTTGCCCTTATGGCGTCGGATATGGTGAGGGTCCTGAGCACTTTCAGACCCTGAGCTTCCATACTCTTCCTTACCGACTCAACACCAGCCTTAAAATCCTTTTCCCTGAGGTTGTAAGTGATATACATAACCCTGAGGGGGTCCATGGCAAAGGTAAAAAGTGGCAGGAGGAGAAGTAAAAAAAGCCTTAACATGCCTTACCTCCAGTAGCAGTCTGTGTTGTAGGGGTGGTCAAGGACTTTTACATTGGGCCTTCTGTCCACTTCAATGTTCTTCTTCTTCCTTATGTAGTCTACAACTATGTCCCTTATGTTCTTCTTCTCTGGCTGGACTCCCATGGGAGGTGGGCCACCGTAGACTGCAACCACATACTCTTTGTCCATCTCTATGGGCTTGCCCTTAATCTTTACGTTCCTTATCCTTTCGCCCTGCTTTGCGTTAATTTTCAGCTCATATTCCACTCCGTATATCCTCGACATGTCTCCACCCTGCTGATACAGGGGGTTGGGGTTAAACACGTTGTCCGCCACATCTTCCCAGAGCACAAGAAGGTCTCTACCCTTTCTTTTCATTATAAATACTTCTGGGTAGGTCATACCCAGCACATCGTAGACATGTTCCACCGTTATCTTCTGACCGGGGAGGACAGTTGTCCCCCATCTGAAGCCTGGAGATGTGCCCACATCAAGGGACATAACCGCATCCACGCCGTGGTAGTAGTCTGCAAGAGCTTCGCCTATAAGCCTGTCCCATGTGCTGAAAACCGTATCTCTCTTATAGAGCAAGGTGTTGGCAGTTCCTATGACGGTGTTGAACTCCTTTTCATAAGAAGCATACCATTTTCTAACCAGCTCCTTTGCTCCCTTATCCTCCGGCACCACATCAGAAAGAACTGGTATGAGCTTGAGCCTGTAGCCATGAAGTTTACCATTTCTCACATCAAGGTCCATCCTTCCCACAAACTTACCATGTGAACCGGGTGAGATTATAAGTGTATCTCCTACCTTAACTGGAGTGGGTGTTATATCGTGGGTATGGCCGGATATAACTATATCAATACCCTTTACGATTTTCATCAGGGCTATGTCAAGGGGAAGACCATCGTGGGAAAGCAGTATAACAAGGTCAACCTTGTGTTTTTCCCTGAGCTCATTCACATACTTCTGAAGCTCGTCGGGCCTGACGCCAAAGCTCCAGCCCTCTGTGTATACCCTCGGGTTTGCAAGGGGTGTGAAGGGGAAGGAGCTTCCTATTATGCCAATCTTAACGCCACCCTTTTCCACCACATCGTAAGGGGGAAAGACAAGGTCTCCAAAGGGCTCTTCTGTTATGTTGTAGGAGATAAACTTTGCCTTGAGCTTGTTTTTGACTATGTCAAGAAACTTTTCCTTTCCAACGGTCACATCCCAGTGGGCCACCATATAGTCAAAGCCCACATAGTTAAGCCAGTCAACCACGGCCATCCCATCAGTTTTGACCGCAATACCAGAGGTCGCCCATGTATCACCTCCATCAAGCACCAGACACCTGTCCTTGCCCCTTTCGTTAACTATGGTTTTTATAACTGTGGCAACTTGCGGTCCACCACCGGTCATGCCGTATAGCTTTGCCAGTCTTATAAAACTCACACATGAACCCATGTAGGCTTCCACAGAACCCGGCTTTATGTTGTAGAACTTCAAAAAGTCCGTGCCAGCAAGATATCCGGGAGTCCCCTTAAGGGCTTCTGGAGCAAGCAGGTTCATAGGCTCGGCAAAATACATGGGCTTGAGGTGGCCATGAAAGTCAGATATGAAGACAAGTGTAAGATTTCCATATGGCTTGAACTCCATCAGCTTTTCAAAGCTCACAGGTCTTTTTGCAAAAGCTTCTGGGGAAAAAGCCAGTGCAGAAAGAGCTAAGGCGGAGTATCCAAGGAATTCCCTCCTACTAAGGCTCATTATCAAACCTCCTTCTTCAGGAAATATTATACGGGGGCAGAGCCCCCTCTGAAGTTACTTGTTAACCGGGGAGTCGGGGTGAAGCAAGAAGGTCACTATGTTCATAACATCTTCTGGTGATAGTGCGCCGTTGCGTCCAAACCTTGGCATAGAGGAACAGGGGAAGGCGGACCAGGAGTCATAGACTATGTTGTAAACGATTTTCAGGTTCTGAATTGCTTCCGGACTGTTCATGTTCTCTTTGGTTATGTTCCACCTCTTACCATACTGATACAGGTTTGGACCCATGGTTCCACCGGGAACACCCTTCTCTATCAGGTGGCAGGCATAGCAGTTTCCACCTCTATCGGTAGGGCTATCAGAGAAACCATAGCTGGCAAACCTTCCACCCCTGGGGTTGTCCACTATCTTCTTACCCTCTTTCCAGTCCCCCCAGAACAGACCCCACTGAGGATACCTTATCTCGTTCTGACTCACCTGTATAACCTTCTGTATTGCGGGACCTGGCATGGCTTCCCTACTTGGGTATTGTGAGCATATCTTCTGAGCTTCGTCCTGTTCCACTTTCCATGCAAACCTAGGGTCTGTGGAAAGTCCGGACTTAAGCACCTGAATCACTTCTTCCTGTTTGACTGCAGGCTGTTGCTGTTTCTGAGGCTGTGCCTTCCTCTGCTGAGCTTCAACCACCGCACCTGTCAAAAGAGCGGAAACACCTGCTATAAGAAGCGCTTTTTTCATCTCTATTACCTCCCTATGCCTGGTGCTTTTATCTCTGTGCCGTTTGCTGTGCCGTAAAGGTATGTGGAGAGCGCCACCGCAAGGTCTGAATGGGGTATGAACTCGGGCCACCTCATCTGGCGGATGCATTCTGCATACCTGTAGTGCATGGTCATGGGAAGACCCCATCTCACGAGATATTTGGGGAATATGGAAACTGCCTGACCAGCCTCTCCAGGCCTGTCTGCACTCCAGAGCCTTGTGGCCCTTATTCTCACCTCCTGCTTACCGGCATGACAGGTAGCACAGTTAAAGTCCCAGGGTCCAAGTCTTGCATAGTATACCTGCTTGCCTATATCATACATCTTTTTAACCCTCGGGTCTTTGAGGTTAACGTTTATCTTCTGTCCATTGGACTCCATGGTTAGATACATGATTATGCCGTCATATTCACTCACGCAGTTACCCGTTTTGCCCCAGCACTGGCGAACAAACTTTAGAACCTGCTCCTGTGTCATACCTGCATGCTTCTGAAGACACCAGCCAACCCTCGTTTCAAGGTCCATAACCTTGCCAGCATCTGCAAAGTATCTGGGCAGCTGTGCAGCGGCTCCCTTAAAAACACCCGGACCCAGTCCAAGGTCGCATTTGTCAAGGTTATATTTCTTTATGGCATCCTTGCCTACTTCATACCATACCTCGCCTGGGTTTATGCCCTCTGCCAACATGCGGTTGAATTCCTGAACAAGTCTCATCTCTTCCTCTGGAGAGAGCTCTCCTTCAACTTGAGCAAAAGCCTTTGTAGACAAAAGGCCACCGGCGACAGCACCGGCGGTAAAAATCGCCAGAAGCAGCTTTTTTCTCATGTTATAACCTCCCTTAAGAGACCTTTATGTCTGCGGTTCTTTCCCACTTCCCGCCCTTGTTATCTTCGTAGACTATCTTGACTACCCCGCTCTCATCCGCTTTTAGAGTCAGGGCTATAAAGGGATTGGCAGACACACCTGCACCCATGTTGATGGTGCTTACCAGCTTGTCGTTGAAGAGAAGGTCAAGCTTTGTAAGGGTATGGGGAGGAATCTCCTGACCTGTTTGTGGGTCTTTCCTTGGTGGGGACATGGGATGGGTTATCACCATCTGCACCCTTACGATTTCTCCCTTCTTTGCCTCCTTCGGCACACGCAGTATGCCCGCTCCTATTGCCATATTGCACCTCCTGTATGGGATTTTGGTATTGAAAATCTAAGGGATTATCCGCATCCGCCAGCGGTAACCTTTACCTCCTTGGTTGCCATTACATAGGAGCCATCCTTCAGCTTGAGTATTGCTCTTACGTTGGAGGTCTCTCCCATCTTTATCCTGGTGGAGAAAAAGACCTGACCGTTCATGGGTGTAAAGGTCACGTCTGCTATCCATGGAACGGGGTTTTTGTCCACAAACACCCATAGCCTCTCAACCCTGTCCACAGGTATGGTGGACTCAACGGTTATGGGCACATTGGCTCCAGACTCTGCTATGGTGGGAGCGGTCAGCTTGATATCCGCCACTTCCTTAATCTGGGCAAGTTTGACTCCCAGCCTCTTCTGAAGCTCCTCCTCCAGCTTTGGAGTAGAAGCAAAGGCTGGCTGAACTGCTGGGACCAAGGTCAGCCCCATGACTGCCACTGCTGACAGTGCAAGAAACTTTCTCCTGTCCATAGTTTATACCTCCTTAGAAATTATTAACATGCCTTTATATTGTGTCTTTTGCATATTCCCTGAATAAAATTCAGTATATCACCCCTGGGCCTGTTTCCGAACAGAGCACCAAGAGTCTTATCCTGCTTGGGGTCATAGAAGACTATAGTAGGAACGCCGGGGGCTCCGAGCTTTCTCGCCCACCTGCTCCCCTCGTCGGAGGAGATGTTGAGGGATATTACAACAAAGTTTTCCAGTTTCTTCTGCACATCCTCCTGATTGAGGACAAACTCCTCCATCTGGGCACAGTAGGGACAATAGTTGCTGTAGAAATAGAAGGCAACAAGCTTATCCTGTTGCTGGGCATATTCAAGACCTTCCTTTGCCTTGTTAAACCAGACCGCAAAGCTTGTAGATACCGCTAAAATCAAGCTTATTAGCACCTTCCACATACTATGTGTTTAATATAAGGGCTTTGAGAATGCTTAGCAATAGAAATTTTTTATGACAGGTATAAGCATGTCTTATATAAGAGGATAATTAAAACTGTAAAAGTCACTAACAGGCATAAAATATAAGTCTTATGGAAAGAGTAAGAAACTTCTCCATAATAGCCCATGTGGACCACGGAAAGTCTACCCTTGCGGACAGGCTCTTAGAGTTCACCGGCTCTGTCTCAAGGAGGGAGATGAAGGAGCAAATGCTTGATACCCTTGAGATTGAGAGGGAGAGGGGCATAACCATAAAACTACAGGCGGTAAGGATGTTCTACAGGGCAAAGGACGGAAACCTCTATACGCTACACCTCATAGACACTCCCGGGCATGTGGACTTTTCCTACGAGGTCTCAAGGGCTCTCGCTGCCTGTGAAGGAGCTCTGCTCCTTGTGGATGCCACGCAGGGCATAGAGGCTCAAACGGTTGCCAACTTCTGGAAGGCAGTGGAGCAGGACCTTACCATAATTCCCGTTATAAACAAAATAGACCTACCGGCCGCAGACCCGGAAAGGGTAAAAAGACAGATAGAGGATATACTTGGTCTTCCTTCAGAAGAGGTAATACTTGCTTCTGCAAAAGAAGGCATAGGTATTGAGGAGATACTGGAGGCAATCGTAAAGAGAATACCACCACCCGAGGGAAACCCTCAGAAGCCTCTCAAGGCGCTTATTTTTGACTCCTACTACGACCCATACAGGGGTGCGGTTGCCTTTGTGAGGGTCTTTGACGGTGAGGTCAGGCCTGGCACGAGAATAAGGCTATTTTCCACAGGCAAAGAATTTGAAGTCACAGAGGTGGGTGCACAGACTCCTAAAATGACAAAGTTTGAAAGGCTATCTGCAGGAGATGTGGGATACCTGGCAGCCTCCATAAAGGACGTGAGGGATATAAGGGTTGGGGATACCATAACGGATGCAAAAAATCCAACAGGAGAACCTGTCCCCGGCTTCAGACCCGCAAAGCCTATGGTATACGCCGGCATATATCCCTCAGAGGGCTACACCTACGAAGAGCTAAGAGATGCTCTTGAGAAATACGCCATAAACGACGCAGCGGTGCAGTTTGAACCAGAAACCTCACCAGCCCTTGGACTTGGCTTCAGGGTGGGGTTTCTTGGACTTTTGCACATGGAAATAGTGCAGGAAAGGCTTGAGAGAGAATACGGAGTGAGCATAGTGACCACTGCACCCAGTGTGGTCTACAGAGTAAGGTTTAAAAATGGAGAGGTAAAGGAAATAAGAAATCCCTCAGAGCTTCCCGAAAACTGGGGCGTAATAGAGGCTCTTGAAGAGCCCTTTGTGCTCCTTACCATAATCACGCCAAAGGACTACGTTGGCAGTATAATGAACCTCTGTCAGGAGAAGAGAGGAATTCAGAAAAAGTTCCTCTACCTTGACCCCAACACGGTCATGCTTGAGTATGAGATGCCTCTGAGTGAGGTCATAATGGACTTCCACGACAAGATAAAGGGTGTTTCAAAAGGCTATGCCTCCTACGACTATGAGTTTCTTGGCTTCAGAGAAGAGGACCTGGTGAGGCTCAATATCTTTATAAACAATGACCCGGTTGATGCTCTTTCCTTCATAGTCCACAGGGACAAAGCCTACAGAAGAGCCCGTCAGCTTGTGGAAAAGCTCAGAGATGTCATACCCAGACAACTCTTTGAGGTCAAGGTTCAGGCTGGTATAGGGACAAAGATAATAGCTTCAGAGAGAATTCCGCCTCTCAGGGCAAACGTGACCGCCAAGTGCTACGGCGGAGACATTACCAGAAAGAAGAAGCTCCTTGAAAAGCAGAAGGAAGGTAAAAAGAGGCTAAAACAGTTTGGGAAAGTGGAGCTTCCTCAGGAAGCCTTCCTTACAGTTTTGAAGGTTGATTGAAGGTCAAAGACCTCGGGCATATAATTAGAAACATGAGAACTATTAGTGTGGAAGAACTCAAGAGGCTCTATCATGAAGACTTCCCCCTCTGGGCAGAGATAAACCACCAGCTTCTAAAAGAAAAGGCTTATGAGCTTGTGGACTGGGAGAACCTGCTGGAGGAGATAGAGGATATGGCACAGAAACATCTGGATAGCTGTATAAGCCAGCTCGCAAGAATTCTGGAGCACCTATACAAATGGGATAACTTCAGAAGGCTGTCAGGTGGAGAGAAGGCGGGAATGGGTTGGATAAAAAGCGTGGAAAGTGCAAGATTAGAAATCCTTGCCATGCTCGATGTATACCCCAGCCTCAGAAACAGACTACCCTTAGAGATAGAAAAGGCGTGGAAGTTCGCAAGAAGAAGAATACAGAAATGGCTGATATTTAATGACCATAACCCAGAGGACTTCCCTATACCAGAAGATTGCCCTTACACCTTTGAGACCGCCATGAACAGAGACCTCAGGAGAGAGCTGAGCTGAAAATCTCTTTGGCTTTTATGAGCTTTACCACAAACTCGTTGACAGGAAGCTTTATTCCCTTTGCACCCGCAAGCTCAAGCAGAGCACCGTTGAGGGCTTCAATCTCAGTTCTTCCCTTCTTCACATCATGGAGCATGGAAGGATAATGCTCTGCAGTGGGCGGGATTAGTTTCTCGTAAAAGTGCTTTTTATATTCTTCCGCACTATTCCAGAAGGTGGGAATGGAGTTTGCTTTTATAGCCTCAAAGGCTTCCTCTAATATCCTGTCCATTATCTCCCTCGTATGGGGGTTGCTGGCAAGTTTGCCGTATGTGGTTTCAAAAAGGGCTCCCAGTGGGTTCAGGGCACAGTTGTAGAGAATCTTATCCCATAAATACTTGTATACATCCCTTTCATATCTTGTGGGTATGCCTGCATGGCTGAAAATGCCAGCCAGTTCTCTCAGAAAAGCCTCCTCCAGAAAACCTGCAGGGTCCCCTATAACCACGTCATCGCCACAGACGGTTATCCTGACTCTTCCCCACTCTAACAGCTCTGCACCGAATATAACTCTTGCAAGAATTACTTTACCCCTGCCAAAGGTATCTACCGCCTTCTCATAGTTTCCGTAGCCGTTCTGTGCTACCATTAAAAGACTTTTGCCGCTTCTTAGAGGTTCTAAACTCCTGAGAGCCTCCTGTGTATCGTAGCTCTTTACTGTGAGTATGACTATGTCAGGTTCAAAGTCAAGGGCTTCAAGAGAGTCCACAGCCAGAACTTCCTGCTCAAACTCTCCCCATATGCCTTCCACCTTTATGCTTTCAAGCCTTCTACCCTTTTTTAAAAGTCCCACAGCACTATGACCTGCCCTGCTCAGAAAGGCGAGGTATGTGCTCCCAAGAGCACCAACTCCCACAACCAGAAACCTCATTCCTTTTCCTCCAGTCTTATAAGAGGTAAAAGGTCCCTCAGGTCTATATACCTGTCGCAGGCGTTTACAAGCTCTACCGCAGTTGCTTCTCTTGCAGATACGCAGATTATTTCCTTTCCAAAGTTTCTCAGGGTCCAGACCAGCTTTTCAAAATCTCCATCTCCGGTGCAGAGGATTGCAGTGTGATAGTTATCCTTGGTGAGAAGCGCATCTATGGTAAGGTTAACATCCAGGTCGCCCTTGTATGTGCCGTCTTTTAGCTGTTTTACAGGTTTTTTCACCACCGTTATTCCGCTGAAGGCAAGCAGTTTTATGAAATTCTCCTGTTTTTCGTCTCCTTCTCTGTAGGCGAGGTAGAAAAAGGTGTTGTAAATGTCAAACTCCACCTTAAAATAATTAACCAGCTTTACAAGGTCAATCCTCTGATGCAGTATGTCTTTCTGGACAAAGTAAAAATTTGCCCCATCTATGAATATGCAGGCCCTTCTTTTCATTCTTGGATATACCATACCCTTATACCTGCGGAGACATGAGAATTTCTCTCCCAGATGGTTTCCACGCTTATGATTTTTGGTTTGTTGAGCTTAATCCACTGGTTTACCTGCTCCTCAAGGAGCTGCTCCATGCTCTCGTCTTTAAAAGGGGTCATCTTGCGGTGGAAGTCTTTGAAACGAATTTCCATCAAGTAATCTCCTCTTCCCAGTAGGAGACCACCACCTTTGCAGGTCTGAGCACTCTGTCGTGTAGCCAGTAGCCCTTCTTTTCCACCCGGAGAACCATGTTCGGCGCCATATCTTGCGTGTATTCTCTGTCTACCGCCTCTGAAAGGTATGGGTCAAACTCTTTGCCCAGCACCTCTATCTCTCTTATGCCGTGCTTTTCCAGTATCCTCAGAAGCTCTTTGTATATAAGTTCAAAACCCTTTTTCAAACCCTCTGCGTCCCCACCTTCATACTGGAAAGCCCTCTCAAAGTTGTCAACCACCTCCAGCAGGTCAAGGGCAAGATTCTCATGTCCGTATTTCCTTGCCTCTTCAAGGTCCCTTCTGTATCTTTCCTTCAGATAATCTGCCTCCCTCTGCAGGTCCACATACCTCTGATTTATAACCCTTGCAGTGTTTTCAAGCCTGAGCAATTTTTCCTCAAGCTCCTTTATTCTCTTGTCCTTCTGTTCTTCTGACTGCTCCTGCAATACTTCTTCCTGTTGCTGCTTCTCTTCCATAAGGGTTAATTATAGCATGCCCTTCAGGCTTTCAAGTGCCTTGCTGAGCCTCCCTATACCTTCCTCAATTATGTTTTCAGAAATGCAGTAAGATAGCCTCATGTATCCCTCTGCACCAAAGGCTGAGCCGGGAACCCCAGCAACCCTTCCCTTTTCTATGAGATAGTCTGCAAGTTTTATGTCAGAGCCAAGCTTTTCAGAATAGTGCCTCAGGTTGGGAAATATGTAGAAGGCTCCCTTTGGCTTTACTACGCTTATGTCTGGAATTTTTTTCAGGAGCTCGTATGCAAGGTCTCTCCTCCTCTCAAAGGCTCTTTTCATGTTATCTACAAAGGCTTTAGAGTGTGGGTTTCTGAGGGCTTCAAGGGCTCCATACTGGGCAAAGGTGGTGGCGTTGGATATGCTCTGGCTGTTGAGGTCTGCTATAACCTTTGCGTATCTCTCAGGGCAGGCAACATAGCCAATCCTCCAGCCTGTCATGGAGTAAGTTTTTGAGAAGGCGTTGACGGTGAAGGTTATGTCTCTTATATCCTCTGAAAAACTTGCAGGACTTACGAATTTTTCCCCATCGTATAGGAAGGCCTCATAACATTCGTCTGAGACTATGAGTATACCATTTTCAAGGCAGAGCTGTGCTATTTTTCTCTGTTCTTCCTCCGGAACAACTGCACCCGTAGGGTTTGAGGGTGAATTGAGTATAAGCATTCTGGTTTTTGGAGTGATGTGTTCTTTCAGGACCTCAGCCCTGAGAACAAAGCCTTCTTCTTCCCTTAGTGGCACTTCCACCACCTTTGCATCGCAGAGCATGATCTGCTCCGGATAGGTTACCCAGTAGGGAGATGGGAGGAGGACCTCATCACCCTCTTCAAGAACTGCAAGCATAACCAGAAAAAGTGCCATCTTTGCTCCGGCGGTGACCACAATCTCAGAAGGTTTGTATTCAACGCCATTTTCCCTGTGGAGCTTTTCTGCAAGAGCCTCTCTCAGCTGGGGAATTCCCGCAGAAGGTGCATACTTGGTTTTACCTTCCTTCAGTGCCCTTATACAGGCTTCCTTAACAAACTCTGGTGTATCAAAGTCCGGTTCTCCGGCACCAAAGCCTATTATGTCCACACCCTGAGCTTTGAGCTGGTTTACTTTGGCGGTGAGGGCAAGGGTGGGAGCCGGCTTTATGTGGGATACTCTTCTTGCAAGCATAGGAGCTATTATAACCTGAACCTTTCCTTCAAATACTCCATTGCCCTGTAGTTTGTGAGGTCAAGCTGAAGGGGTGTTATGGAAACATAGCCATGATATACTGCCCAGTAGTCTGTGCCTTCTTCTAAGTGCCATCCAAATTCCTCCGCCGTTATCCAGTATAGGGGTCTCCCAGAGGGGTCCGAGAGCCTGAGCACCTTTTCCTTGTATGCCCTTCTGCCCTGGCGGGTGAGCATAAAGCCCTTTATGTCTTCACTTGGGAGGTTTGGTATGTTTACGTTAAGATAGGTATCTTCTGGCATTCCCCTTTCAAGAACCCTGAGGACAACCTCCCTTGCCACCCTTGCCACCTCAGAAAAGTCCACCTCATCCCTCCCAAAGGCGGAGAAAGCTACAGAGGGAATGCCCAGAATCCTGCCCTCCATGGCACCGGACACTGTTCCCGAGTAGGTTATGTCCTCTCCCAGGTTTGGTCCCTCGTTTATGCCAGAACATACTAGGTCTGGCTTTCTTCCCTCAAGGAAAAGATAATAGCCAAAATGAACGCAGTCCGCAGGAGTGCCACCTATAACAGTCCAGAAGTCCTCATCCACCCTTCTTATTCTCAGAGGCTGAGTAAAGGTAAGAGAGTGTCCAACACCGCTGAGATTTCTGTCTGGAGCAACGGTTATCACCCTTCCGAGGTTTTTTAACTCCTCTCTGAGGGCTCTGATGCCTTCTGAAAAATAGCCATCATCGTTGGTGAGCAGGAAGGTTGGCATTGCCTATATTTTATCCAATGGAGTGCCCAAAGTGTGGTGGAACGGGCTTTGTGGACAGGGGAGGTGTGCTTGAGCTCTGCAGTTGCAGGTATGAGGGGGTAAACCTTCAGAAGCACCTGAACATACCGCCAAGGTTCACAGAGGCGGAGTTTGAAAATTATGTCCCGGTTTCACCTTCACAAAAAAGGGCTCTTGAAGCCTGTATGCACTACGCCTATACCTTTGAGCCAGAGGAAGGTAAGGGTCTGACGCTGGTGGGACCTCCACAGATGGGAAAGACACATCTCGTGGTTGCGGTTCTGAAAACAGTTTACAGAAATAAGAGGATAAGGGGCTTTTTCTTTGATACCAAGGACCTTTTCTACAGGCTTCAGAGCTATGCAAACACGGACAAATACCACCGCTTTATGAACCTTCTTCTGAATGCGCCCCTTCTTGTGCTTGATGACCTTGGGAGCGAAAGGCTTTCTGACTGGCGTATAGAAACCCTTTCCCACATAATCAGCCACAGGTATAACTTTTTGAAGAGCACCCTCATAACCACGAACTACCCACTTCTCAGACAAAGGGAGGATGAGGTGGCAAGAGCCATGGAGGAAAGGCTTTCTCCTGCCATAGTGGGGAAAATCCACCAAATGACTGAGATAATCTATCTGAGCAGCTAAAGGAAAAGCGCAAGCACCAGAGCCGGCATAAGGTTAAGAACACTTACATGCTTTAAAACCTCAAGAATTTTCAGAGAGGTAAGAACCATAAGACCACCTCCCGTGAAAAGGGCGTTTGCCATTGCTTGCTCCTTCAGAAACTCACCATAAAAAAAGGCGAGAAGGGTTATAGAACCCTGAAAGAGGAGAACATAGAAAGCCGAAAGGGCAACGCCTTTGCCAAGGGAAGAGGAAAGAACTATGGAAGAGAAGCCATCCATAAAGGCCTTTGAAAGTATCAGCGAGCTGTCACCCTTTGCTCCTTCAAGAATGCAGCCCATAAGAGTCATGGGTCCAACGGTAAAGAGCAGGGAAGCGGAAACAAAGCCCCTGGCAATATCCGATGGTCCCCGTGTAATCCCTTCGAGCCTTTCCTCAAGCCTGAGAAAGCTACCTATAAGAGAGCCCACCACAAGAAGGAAGAAAACCTTCAAGAGCTCTGGTTTGTTCTCTGAGATTAGCTTCAGCCCAAGAAGCAGTGTAAAAAGCCCTATACCCTGCATTATAGATGTTCTGAGCCTCTCAGGAATGGCTCTTGATAAGCTAATGCCAACGAGACTGCCGGCGAGCACAAGCCCTGCGTTCACAAGGGTTCCAAAGGTGGGGAACATCAGCCAGCGCCACTCTGCTGAGCCTGGGAAAGTATATCCTGGAACATGTTATACAGAAACTCAGCCCTCTCTTCGGGGGTGTAGTTCTGAATAACCCTTTCTCTTGCCCTTCTGCCTATTTCTCTTGCCTCCTGAGGGTTCTCCAGATAATAGACCACCTTTTCCTCTATATCAGCCCTGTCAAGGGGAAGATAGGTTATGACTTCCTGACCGGGGGTAAAGAAGCCTGGCAGGGTTGCCCTGAAGTCTATGAAGGGTGCACTACCCATAAAGGCAACCTCCAGGGGAACAAAGCCTATGCCGGTGGGAACTGCATGAGGGTAGCTGAGAATGGTCATGGACGACCTTCCAATGAGCTCAAGAGCTTCTTCCCAGCTCTGTATGGGGATGTGTTCATGACCTTCCCTGAGTTCACCCTCAAAGGCACCCACTATCCTGAGGTTTATGCCCTCGAGAAAGCTCAGAATATACCACCTCTTTCTTGCGGTTGCATAGAAACTTATATCGTTGAGAAACCTTATGTAATCCTGAGGGTTTTCCTGACGCCACTTTGTAAACTCTTCCTGAAAGCTCTGGTTGAACATAGAAAGGATGTATTCGCCTGCATACAGAAGGTGTGCCTCCGGGTTCCTGAAGAGAAACTCGCCCACTTCAAAGAAATAAGGGACAAAGCCCTCCTTGATGTTCTGGACAACCTGCTGGGCGATTATGTTTGGGTCTACTACAGGCCCAAGGAATATGACTTCTATGTCCCTGTCCTCAGAAGGCTCTGGCATCTGCCCAGGGTCCACAAAGGGGGTTATGTAATAGGTGCCCCTTTCATGACCCAGAAATCTTAGACTGTCCGCATACTTGAGGTCTGTGACTATAGGAAGGAAGTTGTTTGACTGCCGCAGGTCAAGAAGGACAGGGAAGTGAAAGAGAGGTTCGTCGGTAAAGAGGCTCACATGCACAAAGCCAAAGGCGTCAAAAACCGGAAGCTTCTGACCCTCTCTCTCTCCAAAGACCACACAGCTACCGTTAAGGTCAAGGGTAAAGAGGGGGGAGAATTCCAGAAGCCTATTTACCACATCCTGAAGCTCTCCTTCCATAAGGTCAAAGTCCTGAACCTCTGCACCCCTCTCTCTGAAAAGCTCCATAAATGCCAGCATATGTCTGTTAATTCCAAGGTCCTTTCCCTGTCTCAGAAAGGCTATTCTCATGGTCTAAAAATCATACCATAGAAATCAATTTCAAAGCCTCTTCCTCGGGCATGGGCTTGCCAAGCAGATAGCCCTGCACATAGGTGCATCCCATATCCCGAAGAATCTTCAGCTGTTCCTGGGTTTCCACACCCTCTGCAAGGGTCTCAATGCCAAGGTCGCTGGCAAGCTTTATTAGATTACCTACAACCGCCCTCTTTCTGGGGTCTTTTACTATCTCCCTTACAAAGGATATGTCAATTTTTATTTCATCCACCGGCAGGTTTGAAATATATCCAAGTGAAGAATAGCCTGTTCCAAAGTCATCAAGGGCTATCTTTACACCCGACTCTTTAAGTATAGTTATGTGTTCAATGGCCTTTTCCCTTTCATCTATAAAGACTCTTTCGGTTATCTCAACTATTACGCTGGATCCCTTTAACTGTTCTGCTATAACTTCTATAAAGCCTCTATCCTTAAAGCTCCTGGCAGATATGTTTATGGATACCGGCAGCTTGAACTTTTCAAAGAATCTCAGAGCCTCCCTAAGGGCAAAACCTTCAAAACTCCTAAGGTATTTGCTGCTTTCCAGATATTCAACAAAATGCGCTGGTCCATAAATTTTCCCATCCTTGTCTCTTATTCTCACGAGCGCCTCAAATCCTGCCAGACCAATATCCTCTCCTCTGAAGTATGGCTGATAGTAGAAGATGAAG
Organism: Aquificaceae bacterium; assembly: GCA_037481935.1. Classification (NCBI taxonomy): domain Bacteria; kingdom Pseudomonadati; phylum Aquificota; class Aquificia; order Aquificales; family Aquificaceae; species Aquificaceae bacterium. Next base: position 17,107 of record JBBFKQ010000005.1, read on the forward strand.
AGGTCTTCCTCCACAGCTCTACTCACAAGGCCTATAGCCAGAGCCGCCTCCTTGACCCTTTCCTCAAATGCTGATTCAAAGAACCTTCTCTCGCCCTCACCTGCTTTTTTTGCGGAAGACAGGGCTATGCTTGCCTTTTCGTGAAGCTGGTTGAAGCTACTGCCGTCCATAGGGTAGAGGGCTATACCCATATTCACAGATAACTTCAACCTTTCCCCTTCAAAGTATATGGGTTCGCCAATCACTTCCTCTATCCTGTCTGCAAGTATGATGGATTCCTCCTCTTTGACTATGGGCATAAAAAGGGCAAATTCATCGCTGGCTACCCTCCCCACCACACCACTCTCTCCAAGTTCATCCTGCAGCCTTTTAGCTATCAGTGAGAGCACCATGTCACCAACCTGAATACCATAGTTTTTGTTGATAAGAGACATGCCGTAAAGGTCTACAAGGAAGAGGGCACACATCTTCTTCTTATTTATAAGCTCCCCAGCTTTAAACCTTATGCCGTCAAGGTTCAGAATTCCAGTGGCGGGGTCGTAGAAGGTCAGCTTTTCAACTTCTGAAGAAAGATGAACCTCTCTGGTTATGTCCCTGCCCACGCTCATAAACTTTACAGTGCGGTTTGGCAGTTCTATGGGGTATATGGTCTGTTCAAGGTAGAATAGCTCACCATCCTTCCTTCTGTTGGCAAAGGTGGCATGAAATTCTTGTCCAGAAAGTATGGTTTCCCAGAGACTTCTGTAAAAATCCTGCGTGTGGTGTCCGGATTTAAATATTCTTGGATTCTGCCCGATAAGGTCCTGTCTTGAATAGCCAGAAATCTGGCAGACTGCATCATTCACATAGGTTATAGTTCCATCTCTTTCTGTTATGACAACCCATGATGTGGAGTTTTCAAGAGCGGACGCGATGAGCTTATTTCTCTGCAGGTCCTCCAGTCTATTCAAGGCAAACTCAAGGTCATGCCTCAGTTCATAAAGCACATCCTTCGTTTCCTCCTGAAAGTAATAGGGCTCTTCTGCATACATACCAAGAACGTAGACTGTTTCACCCTCCTTTGAAAGTGGAACGGCGCAGGAGGAAAGATAGCTCCTGCTGAGCATCTCCCTCTTCAGGGCCTCAGCCACATCCAGCTCTGTAGTATCAGGGTTTACGATTATTCTGTTCGCCACGTAAGCTCTGTAAGTTGGCTCCTCCTCAATAAAAGAGGCTACACTCTCAAGGTATTTTTCACCATCCCCACAATAAGTAACGGGTTTAAAATGCTCCTTTTTATCAGACGCCCCTATCCACACAAATCTTATACCCATCTTGCCCACAAGACTATGGCATACTCTCTCAAGGAGCTCTTCCTCGAGAAGCACCTGCGTGATTATCTGATTGACCTCCTTCAAAAGACCATACAATCTTTCAAGTCTCTTCCTTTTTGTTATGTCCACGAAAAAAACTACACCCGCATAGCTACCTTCATAGAGTATGGTTGAGGAGCTGACTATGGTCCATACCAGAGTTCCATCCCTTCTTAAAAGGGGTAGCTCTCCATAATCTATATTTAGCTCTTCTCCTGAAAGCCTTCTCTTTACCACTTTCTTCACAAACCCCCTGTAGTCTGGATGTATTAGCATATCCACCGCCTGGTAAACATCCATGCCTTTCAACTCTTCAGAAGTATAATCAACCATTTTTAGAAAGGTCTTGTTTGCGAAGAGCACCTGCTCGCCATAAACAAAAAACCCTATATGTGTAGCCTTTTCAAGAGCCTGAGCGAGGCTTACCCCTGACCAGAGCTTTAAAAACCTGTCAAAATCCATGTATAGTTTTATGGTTTTCCTTATGTCTTCCTCGTTAGAGGGCTCAAGCTCCTTAAAGGAGAGAAGTGCAGACCTGAGCCTCTCATACAGTCCAGACCTTACCATGAATATGTGGGATGTATCAAAGATATGGTCCTCTATAATATAGAAACCCTGTTTTTCCTCTTCATCTATCTCATTCCATGTTTCGTTATACATCACACCAGCATGAACATGACCTTCTTTCAGAAGTTGAAAGACCTCAGGAAAGTTCTTCGTGAAAACAAGTTTAACCCGCTCTACATCAAGACCCATGATGGGATATCCTGCAGGCTTCAGGAAGGGTATAGCAACCAGTATGGGTCCCTCTTCTGGAAGTCTGTCTTTTACTACGAGAAAGAGTCTGTCCCTCTGACCCCTGAACTTTGCCACAGGAAGGTAACCCATCTGGTAAAGCCTTGGAGAGACCAGGGGTCCTGCATAGTAAACATCAAAAAAATCTCCCCTCTCTATCCTTATGTACTCTTCCTCATGCCCGCCCAGAACTTCAAAGTTTACCCCCTCTCCGAGCAAATGCTCAAGTTTTTTAGTAAACTCGGACCATCTTTTCAGCCCCTTCTGCGTGTCGTGAGGACAAACGGAAAAACTAATCACGATACCTCTTCCCCTTCCTTCTTGCGGGCATTGGTATAAATTTTAAACCTTCCTGCCTCTGTCATATACCATCACAGTCATTTAGGTCTTATAATAATAAAATACTATGGGTATAAGAGTAGGTATAAACGGATTCGGCAGGATAGGAAGGTCCTTTTTCAGGGCGTGTCAGGGACATGAAGAGGTTGAGATAGTAGCGGTAAACGACCTGACCGATACAAGGACCCTGGCACATCTTCTGAAATACGACTCTGTTCATGGAAGGTTTAAGGCCCATGTGGAGGCAAAGGATTCAAGCCTTATAGTGGATGGAAGGGGAATAAGGGTCTTTTCAGTAAAGGACCCTGCTGAAATTCCATGGGGAGACCTTGGGGTGGATGTGGTCATTGAGTCCACAGGAGCCTTCACAAGCAGAGACAAGGCAGAACTTCATCTCAGAGATACGGTAAAGAGGGTCATAATCTCTGCACCTGCCAAAAACCCGGACATAACCCTTGTGCTGGGTGTAAACGAGCACATGTATGACCCTGAAAGGCACAGGATTATCTCCAACGCCTCATGCACCACCAACTGCCTTGCCCCGACACTGAAGGTTTTACATGAAAAGTTTGGAGTAAAGAAAGGCTACATGGTCACAGTCCACGCCTACACCAACGACCAGAGGGTTCTGGACCTTCCCCACAAAGACCTGAGGCGCGCAAGGGCTGCAGCAGTGAACATCATACCCACCACCACAGGGGCTGCGAAGGCGATAGGTGAGGTCATACCGGAGCTTAAAGGAAGGCTTGATGGCACTGCAAGGAGAGTTCCCGTAGCGGATGGTTCTCTAATAGACCTTACGGTCATAGTGGAGAAAGCTCCAGCTTCTGTAGAGGAAGTAAACAGAGCTTTCAGAGAAGCCTCCGAAAACCACCTCAAGGGCATACTGCAATACACAGAAGACCCAGTGGTATCTCAGGACATAGTGGGTAATCCACACTCTGCCATATTTGATGCAGGGCTAACTCAGGTTATAGAAGACATGGTGCACGTGGGTGCGTGGTATGATAACGAATGGGGCTATTCTTGCAGGCTCAGAGACCTGACCATTTTTGTGGCTGAGAGGGAGCCAAGCCTTAAAACCTGAGCTATAATTTTATATTTACGGGGTGTAGCTCAGGTGGCAGAGCGTTGGCTTTGGGAGCCAAAGGCCGCAGGTTCAAGTCCTGCCACCCCGAGGGCCCGTAGCTCAGCTGGACAGAGCAAGGGATTTCTAATCCCTAGGTCGGGGGTTCGAGTCCCTCCGGGCCCGCTTTTTTTTCTTCACGGATGGGGTTTCAGTTCAAAGGTTCTCAGTGGAATTCCCTCTGTAGACCTGCCCTATCATGGAAAAAGCCAGCTTTCTTACTCAGACCTCTGGTCCCTGGCAAGGTCTCTGGCTCTGAAGGCAGAAAGTGGTTCTGTTCTGATTGGATGGTCTATGGGTGCAAGCCTTGCGCTCATGATGGCTTACCTTTTTCCCGAAAAGTTCAGGGGACTTCTGCTGATAGGTGCATCCCCATGCTTTGGTTGTGCATGGTCAGAGAAAAACTTGAGGGCCTTTCTGCTGAGACTTGAGAGGGAGAGGGAAGGGTTTTTAAGAGAGTTCAGGTCTCTTGCCTACCCAAAAGGCTTTGAAGACACTGTGGATATTGAAGGAGCAAAGAGAATTCTCAGGGAATACATGTATACTGACCTGAGACATATCCTTCCATACATAAGACAGAGGGTTTTAATCCTTCACGGCGAGAAAGACACCATAGTTCCCCTCTCCTCTGCACTTACCCTTTACAACATGCTGAAAAGGTCTAAATTAATAACCTTCCCAGGAGGTCATTTCCCGGAGTATGAAAATCTTATCTTTGAGGTTCTCAAGGGCTTGCAGTAGCTATGAGGAATGGGCGATTCCTCAGAGATACTCTGCACAGAGGCTCAAAAGACTTGAAAACTTAAGAGGACCTGTTCTTGACCTCGGCTGCGGAACAGGGCTTCTCAGCGAAGGTCTTGAGGATGTTGTAGGCGTAGACATAGCCATTGGTATGGCCAAGGTATACAGAGAAAGGTTTGGCAGAGTGGTCATTGGCGATGCCCATGCCCTGCCTTTCAAGGACAGGAGTTTTGACTTTGTTATAAGCAACTTTGCCCTTCACTGGACTGACCTTAAAAGGAGTATACCTGAAGCCCTGAGGGTTTGCAGGAGGCTGTTTCTCTGCGCCCTTCCCGTTGAAGGAAGCCTTCCTGAGCTCCTTTTCCCCTTCCCAGAAGTAAAGAGCATTCTCAGCCTGCTTGAAGGCAGGGCTAACATAAGGAGCTTTTTCCTTGAGGAGGTGAAAATACCCTTCAGCGGATGGGACCTGGTGAAGTTCTTCCACTACACGGGCTCCTCTTTCAATCCCCTTTTTAAAGGTGGTATAATCTCAAGGAAGAGGATTGAAAGTATGATTTATGAGATTGACAGACCAGCCTTTAAAGTTCTATTCTTTTCCTGTGAGGTCAGAGAATGAGGAGGAGAAAGATGGTTATGTTTCTGACCTTTTTTCTGTGCCTTTCCCTTCTTATTGGCTGTAAGGCACAGCAGGTTCAGAGTGCCAACCCGACCCCAAAAGAGGAGAGAGTAATCCCCTCATCTGGCACACTTTCACAGTTTGAACAGGAGCTGACAGGTATAGTAGAGGCTGTTTCCCCCTCAGTTGTGACCATATTTGCTACTCAGGAAGTCACAGGCATTGAAACTCCCTTTCCCTTCCCCTTTCAGGTTCCCCCTCAGGAAAGAAGGTCTCTTGGCTCTGGCGTGATAATAGACTACAGAAAGGGAAAGTTCTACATACTCACCAACAGCCACGTAGTGCAGAATGCAAGGGCCATAAGGGTGAGGTTTGACAGGCACACAGAAAAAAGAGCAAAGATTGTGGGCATAGACCCAAAGACGGACGTGGCTGTGATAGAGGTGGACGACAAGGATATACCCAATCCTGAGGGCAGGGTGGCAAAGCTCGGTGATTCAGATAAGCTGAAGGTTGGACAGCTGGTGATAGCCATAGGAAACCCCTACGGGCTTGAAAGGACTGTGACGGTGGGCGTCATATCCGCCCTTAGAAGGGCGATAGGTATAACCCAGTATGAGAGCTTCATACAGACGGATGCCGCCATAAATCCGGGAAACTCTGGTGGACCGCTCGTAAACATAAGGGGTGAGGTTATAGGCATAAACACCGCCATACTGGCAGAGGGTCAGGGGCTTGGCTTTGCCATTCCCATAAACCTGGCAAAATGGGTGTCTGACCAGCTCATCGCAAAGGGAAAGGTTATAAGAGGCTGGCTTGGCGTGGTCATTCAGGATATAACCCCTGAGATGGCTGAAAGCCTTGGAGTCAGGGAAGGTGTAATAATTGCCCAGATAATGCCCGGGAGTCCAGCAGAAAAAGGTGGTTTGAGAGTGGGTGATGTGGTGGTTGAAGTAGACGGTCAGAAGGTGAGCGAAGTAAGGGAGCTTCAGTTCAAGATAATGAGAACAGAGCCCGGCAAGGAGATAAATTTGAAGGTGATAAGGGAGGGGAAAGAAGTAAGCCTGAAGATACGGGTGGAGGAGATGCCTGAAGAAAGACGGGTGGCAGAGGAGGAGCTCGGTCAGGCGGAGCTGGGGCTTGTTCTCAGAGACCTTACCCCTGAAGAGGAAAGAAGGCTTGGAGTTAAAGGTGTTCTGGTGGTAAGAGTTACACAGAACAGCCTTGCCATGCAGAGCGGCATAGTTCCGGGTGATATCATCCTTCAGGTAGGAAACAGACCAGTTTCAAGCGTAAGAGAATTCCAGCAGAGCATAGAGGCCCTCAGACAGGCAGGAAGAGAAAATGCTCTTCTGCTCGTAAGGAGAAGGGGCAACAACCTCTTTCTTGTGCTGAGGCTGAGGTAGGGACATGATACCCGATACTGAGCAGGAGATAATAAACCAGTATCTCAAAAAGGTCTCCAAAATACCTCTTCTCACGCCTGAGGAGGAAAAGGAGGTGGCAAAGAGGGCAAAGGAGGGAGACCAGCAGGCTTTCAGAAGGCTCGTGGAATCCAACCTCAGATTTGTTATAAGCATAGCAAAGCAGTATCTGGGTTATGGACTACCACTCTCTGAGCTCATAGCTGCGGGCAACCATGGTCTGCTTGAAGCTGCAAAGAGGTTTGACCCCGACAGGGGTGTAAAGTTCATATCCTACGCCGTATGGTGGATAAGGCAGGCAATAATGCAGGCGCTCTCTCAGCAGACCGGTGCAGTGAGAATACCCATAAAGCAGTCCCATTTGATAAATCGCATAAGCAGTATATACAGCAGGCTATACAGAGAGCTTGAGAGAGAGCCCACATCTGAAGAAATCGCCCACGAATACACAAAGGAAGTGCTTCAGAAGGAGCTTGAGAAGGAGCTTGGTCGTGAACCTACTGAGGATGAGATAGAAAAAAGAATTAAGAAAGAAGGTTACAGGATAAGCCCAGAAGATGTGGACAAATGTCTTCAGCTATGCAGGGTCCCCCTGTCCTTGGATGCGCCAGTGGGGGAGAACGAGGACACCTTCTTTGTAGACTTTCTGAGCCAGCATGGCACTGCAGATGTGGAGGAGAGGATAATAAGTGAGGTGCTGGAGAAGGAAATAGATGACCTTCTGGACAGGCTCCCTGAAAAGGAAAGGAGAGTCATAGAGCTACGCTTTGGTCTTAGGGGTGAGGAGCCAAGGACTCTGAGGGAGATTGGGGATATACTGCAGATTTCAAGGGAGAGGGTGCGTCAGCTTGAAACAAGGGCACTCAGAAAGCTGAGAAACATGGCAATGAAGAGACATCTCAAGGATTTTCTCAGCTGATGCTCTCAGGTCTTCTTCTTGTAGACAAGCCAAGAGGAATTACCTCTATGGATGTGGTTGAATCAATTAAGAAGCGCTTTAAAGTCAAGGCCGGACATGCAGGCACCCTTGACCCGATAGCCACAGGACTTCTCCTGGTGCTTGTGGGGGAAGCTACCAAGTTCTCTCAGTTTTTTATCGGACTTGACAAAACCTACATAACCACCGCAAAGCTCGGGGAGGTTACCAACACCTACGATGCTGAGGGTGAGGTCATTGAGACAAGACCTGTAGAAGTATCCTGTAATGATATTGAGAAAATTCTGGAAAAATTCACTGGAAGCCTGCTCCAGAAGCCTCCACCTTACTCGGCAAAGCGTCTTGGAGGGAAGCGAGCCTATGAGCTTGCAAGGAAGGGAGTGAGTGTGGAGATGAAACCTGTGGAGGTTCTCGTATACAAGGCTGAGCTTCTCAGATGCCAGTTACCCTTAGTTGAGTTCCTCTTTGAAGTATCCTCCGGCACATACATAAGAAGCCTCGTTCATGACATAGGAAGGGAGCTTTCCTGCGGAGCTCATGTGCTTGAGCTCAGAAGATTAAAAGCTGGAAGCTTCAGCGTGGATATGGCAGTAGTCTATCAGAGGCTTCTCCTTCTAGAGGATATAGCCGGGCTGTTAATCCCAGTGGGGGAAGCCCTCGCTTTTATGCCCAGGGTTAACCTTAGTGGTGAGCTGGCAAGAAGGATAAGGCACGGTTCTGCCGTAAGGCTCAGGGAAAGCCTTGAAAGAACCTTTGTCAGACTTTACGAGGACAGCAGCTTTCTTGGTGTGGGTCTGATTGAGAAAAACACCTTAAGGCCTTACAGACTCATGCAATCGCCCTGAGTTTCTCCTCTATGTCATGCTCCATAAGAGCCTCTATAAGTTCATCAAGCTTTCCCTGGAGCACATCCCCCAGCCTGTAGAGGGTAAGGTTTATCCTGTGGTCCGTAACCCTGTTCTGTGGAAAGTTGTAAGTCCTGATCTTTTCGCTCCTTTCCCCCATGCCTACCTGCTGTCTTCTTTCCTTTGCAAGTTCTTCCTCCTTCTGCCTTTCGTAAAAGTCCCTGAGCCTTGCATACAAGATTTTAAGTGCCTTCTGCCTGTTCTGAAACTGGGACCTCTCATCCTGGCAGGAGACGGTGATACCGGTAGGAAGGTGAGTAACCCTTACTGCACTCTCGGTGGTGTTCACATACTGACCGCCAGCACCACTTGCCCTGAAGGTTTCAATCCTCAAGTCTTTCGGGTCTATCTGAACTTCCGTTTCATCTGTTTCCGGGAGGACTGCCACGGTGGCAGTGGATGTGTGTATTCTTCCACCCGCTTCTGTGACGGGCACCCTCTGAACCCTGTGAACCCCGCTTTCAAACTTGAGCCTTGAGTAGGCACCTTCACCCTCTATCAGGGCAACCACCTCCTTGTAGCCACCAAGACCTGTCCTGTTGGTGGAGAGTATGCTGAACTTCCAGCCCTTTTCCTCCGCATACTTCTGATACATGTTCAGAAGGTCTGCCACAAAGAGGGCTGCCTCCTCACCACCAACTCCAGCCCTTATCTCTAATATCACGTTCCTGCTATCTCTCGGGTCCTTTGGAAGGAGAAGTATCCTTATGTTCTTTTCCACCTTTTCCAGCTCCTCTGTGAGCCTCTCAACCTCTTCCCTTGCAAGCTCCCTCAGATCCTCGCTCTTCAATAGCTCCCTCGCCTGCTCAAGGTCTGAGAGTAGCTTTTTGTAATTCCTGTATGCAGTGTAGACCTCTTCAAGGTCCTTGAGCTCTTTTCCAAGCCTTGTGAGCTTTTCTCTGTCTGAGACCACCTCTGGACTGCTGAGCTGATACTGCAGCTCTAAATACCTCTGTTCTATAGCTTTTAGCCTCTCTTCAAGCTCAGGGCTGAGCATTATCCCTTACCGGTCAGCTCCAGGAAGGCTGGTTTTACCCTCAGTTTGCCCGTGTAGAAGGGGTGACATGCATTGCAGGTCTCAAGGTAAACCGTTCCCCCCTTTGTGGAGAGCAGGGTAAAGCTGTTTCCACAGCCACAGACAAAATGCGTGGGTTTGAGCTCTGGATGTATACCCTTCTTCATCCTCTTACCTCCATAAAACGCTCTATTATAACAGATTTTAGACTTTCTACAGCAGATTGCAACCCGTCAAGACTGTTTACCCCACCCTGAACAAGGTCATCTCTTCCTCCTCCCCCACCGCCCAGATGCTCAGAGACCACTTTAATAAGTTCTTTTGCTGAAAGTCTGTCCGTCAGCTCTCTTGAAAGTGCTATCAGACAGGAGACCTTCTCCCCCCTCTTACTCAGCAGGAAAACCACCGCATTATGTGTGCTGTTCCTTATCCTGTCTGCAAGGGCAAGCATCTCCTTTGGCTCTATGTCCTCAAGCACGCCCACATGAAGCTCCACCTCACCAAGGTTCTCCCTCCTGACCCCAGAAAGACCATCACCGGCAAGAAGCTTTTCCCTTAACCTGTTTATCTCCCTTTCCTTCTCCCTTATCTCCTCCATAAGCCTCTGGACAGCCACAGTGGTATCCTCTGCAGAGACACCGAGCAGGCGTGAAAGCTCCATAAGCCTTCTCCTCTCTTCAAAGGCATGCTCAACAGCCCATCTGCCTGTCTTTGCCACTATACGCCTGATTCCTGCACCCACAGAAGACTCAGATACTATCCTGAAGTAGCCTATGTCCCCTGTTCTGCTCACATGCGTTCCACCGCACAATTCTCTGGAAAAGTCTCCAACGCTAAGGACTCTTACCCTCTCACCATACTTCTCCTCAAAGATGGCGATGGCTCCGCTTCTTATGGCAGACTGATAGTCCATCTCCTCCACCAGCACGGGCTGGTTTTTCATAACCTGCAGGTTTACAAGCTCTTCCACCTTTTTGAGCTCTTCTTCCGTGAGAGCCTGAAAGTGTGTAAAGTCAAAACGCAGATACTGGTCTGCCACAAGGGACCCCGCCTGACGCACATGCTCACCCAGAACCTCTCTCAGAGCTGCATGGAGAAGGTGCGTGGCAGTGTGGTTCCTCTTTATATCCTCCCTTCTTTCCTCTTCTATGTGGGCAAAGACCCTGTCCCCTACCCTTATGGAACCCTTTGACACATAGCCTCTGTGGGCTATCACTCCATCCACAGGAGACTGTGTATCCTCCACGAAAAACATACCCTCTGTAGACTCTATCACGCCCCTGTCACCTATCTGACCGCCTCTTTCTGCATAGAAGGGTGTTTCCTTGAGAAACACCTCACCCTTTTCACCCTCTCTAAGCTCAGAGACAAGCTCACCCCCCTTTACGATGGCTAAAACTTCCGTTTGAAGGCTCCTTTCTTCATATCCCAGAAAGCGTGAGATTTTCCCCAGTTCCTTCAGATGTTGATAAACAGGTTCTGCCCCCTTTACCTCTATCCTGAAGTGTTTCCTTGCCCTCTCTCTCTGCTCCTCCATTTCCCTCTGGAAGCTTTCCATATCAAGCCTAAGACCCTTTTCCCTTGCCATATCTTCAAAAAGGTCAATGGGGAAGCCATAAGTATCATAGAGGTTGAAGAGAAGGTTTCCGGGCACCACACCTTCCTCTGCCTTCTGGAGGATTTCCTCCGCATAGGGCATGCCCTTCCTAAGAGTGTTTACAAACCTCTCCTCCTCGGCCCTTATGACGGACTTTACAAAGGACTTTACCTGAAGGAGCTCAGGATAGGGCTCTTTCATGATGTCCACCACCAGGTCAACCCCCCTGTAAAGAAAAGGCTCAAGGATGCCAAGCTTGTAGCCGTATCTCATGGCACGCCTGAGTATTCTCCTTATCACATAGCCTCTTCCTGCACTGGAGGGAAGAACGCCGTCCCCGATGGCAAAGGTAAGAGCCCTCAGGTGGTCTGCTATTACTCTGAGAGCACCATCTGTTTCAAAATCTCCGCCGTAAGACCTTCCAGACAGCTCCTCCCCAAAGCCTATGAGAGGCCGGATAAGGTCTATTTCAAAGTTTGTCCTTGTGCCCTGAAGGATGCTAGCCACCCTCTCAAGACCCATACCCGTATCTATGTTGGGTTTTGGTAGTGGTGTGAGTTTACCTCTTTCGTCTCTGTAATACTGCATAAAGACCAGGTTCCATATCTCAAGATACCTTTCAGGTTCATAATCAGGACCTCTGTCCACGTATATTTCAGAAGATGGGCCGCAGGGGCCTGTGTCCCCCATCTGCCAGAAGTTGTCTTCTTCGCCCATCCTCCATATGCGTTCTTCAGACAGCCCTATATGGTCTCTCCATATGCCGAAGGCCTCTTCATCCTCCCTGAATACGCTCACATATATCTTCTCCTGTGGTATTCCAAGATGCTGGGTGACAAACTCCCAGGCATACTCTATGGCTTCTTTTTTGAAGTAGTCCCCAAAGGAGAAGTTTCCAAGCATCTCAAAAAAGGTGTGATGCCTCGAGGTAAAGCCAACACTCTCAAGGTCGTTGTGCTTACCAGAGACTCTAAGACACTTCTGACAGGAAACCGCCCTCGTGTATGGTCTTTTTTCAACGCCAAGAAACACATCCTTGAAGGGTACCATACCTGCATTCACAAAGAGCAGGGTCGGGTCCTTTTCAGGCACAAGACTTGCAGACTTTACCCTTGTATGACCCCTTTTCTCAAAAAAACTCAGAAAAAGCTCCCGAATTTCATGACCAGACATGAGAATAAAATTATAGCAGGGAGTAAATTTTAAAAGCCTTCATTTGCTCAGCCACATGAGAAACCATTCTGTGGCAAGCCTCGCAACCTCCTCAAGCTTCCCCTCCTCTTCAAAAAGATGACTGGCCCCCTCAACTATCTCAAGCCTCTTCTCACATGTAAGAAGTTCGTAGGCACGCCTGTTTAGCTCTATAACAGGGTAGTCTAGGCCCCCAACTATTAGCAAGACGGGAGAGCTTACTTGAGGAAGGTATTCAAAAGCAAGGTCTGGCCTGCCTCCTCTTGAAACCACGGCGTAAACCTCTTTTTTTCTTCTGGCATATGTTAAACCTGTATTGGGCAGTCCTGAGGTCCACTCTTTCTTCCCTTTCTGTAAGAAGGTCAAAGAGAAGGGTAGCGAGGCCGTTTCTGTTGAGATAACCTGCCACAAACCTGTTTCTTGGGCTGAATCTGCTGCTTCCACTGCCGTGAACGAAGATTACTATTGCCGCAGAACCCGGTGGTACGCTCAAATCTCCCCTTATAAATTCCCCATCTACGGGAATTTGCACTTCTTGGTGCATCTACAACCCTCTCCTTAGATTATATTCAATGGTGTTCCTCGTCTCAGTAACTATCTCCTCATAGCTCTTACCTTCAGGGCTTACGGGCTTTCCAAAGACCACCCTTATCTTTCTGGGTCTGGGGAAGCGGTTGTATATGGACATGGACTCGTATGTTCCTATCAGAGCCACTGGCAAAACGGGCACACCGAGCTCTTTGCTGAGTATGGCAAAGCCCTTTCTGAAGGGGAGAAGATTTCCGTCTCTTGTTCTTGCGCCCTCAGGGAATATGACAACCACTCTGCCCAGTCTGAGAACCCATGCGGTTTTCTGGAGAGATTCTTTTAGCTTTCTGTCCAGATTTACCGTTATCACATGGGCAAGTCTGCCAAAGAGGGATGTGAGGGGATTTCTGAAGTATTCCTCTGCACCCAGAAAGTAGGTTTTCAGTGCTATTCTGGAGGGCAAGGCGCTGGCTAATACAAAGCCATCTAAATAGCTGGCATGGTTGGGGGCGAGTATAAAGGGTGGCTCAGGAAGGTTTTCCAGACCTTCTACCTGCAGACGGTTGTAAAGGCTGAAAAAGAGCCTCAAGATTAGCCTTCCAGCGCCGAAGGCAAGATTATGCTCTTCTGGAGAGTAAGGCACTCCCCCCAGGAGTATCTCCCTCCACTGGAGCTGTGTGCTTTCAAACTTCTCCTTTCTCTCCAGCACGAGCCTTGCCATGTCCTGCACCGTGGGATTGCTTGCAAGGTCCTCCTCCGTAAGAGCCACTCCAAAGGCGGTCTCAAGAAAGCTCAGAAACTCCAACTTTCCAAGGGAATCAAGGCCCAGGTCAAGTTCAAGGTGATGGTAGCCTTTCACTTCCCTCTGTGTAAGCCTCTGGAGAAAGGCTCTTATGGTCTGGCCCTCCTGAGTGCTCATAATAGCCTCTTCTTCTCTCTTTTCTCCGTAGACCTCTGCAGACTGGTATATCTGGGGAAGCAGAAACCTTCTTATTTTTCCTAACCTTGTCTTCGGGAGTTCTTCCTTTATGACCCTGAAGCCTGTTATCCTTTTCCATTCTGGAAGCCTCTGATTTACCCTGTCTATTACCTGCCATCTTACAAACTCCTCTATGTTAACGATGCCCTGTTTCTTCAGGCTTTCAAAATCTGGCAGAAGGAGGGCTTTCACAGCTCCATCCACCTCAAGCACTGCCACCTCCTTTACGCCCCTGCCTTCCGTAAGTATCAGGCTTTCAAGCTCTTCAGGGTTTACCTTCTTCCCACCTGAGAGCACAAGGATTTCCTTCTTCCTGCCCGTTATGTAAAGATAGCCCTCTTCGTCAAGATATCCCAGGTCTCCCGTCAAAAGCCAGCCATCTTTAAAAGCCTTCTGTGTCTCCTCTGGCTTTTTGTAGTAGCCCTGCATCACATTGACACCACGCACCAGCACCTCACCCTCTTCGTCAATTTTCACGTAGACCTCCTCTATGGGCAGTCCCACAGAACCCAGCTTTGGTCTGTCTGGTGGGTTAAAAGACACTATGGGTGAGGTTTCTGTAAGCCCATAACCCTCAAGAATTGTAAAGCCAAGCCTGTCAAGGTCAAGGGCAACATCGAGTTGAAGCTTTGCACCTCCACTTACCAGATATCTTATTCTTCCGCCGAAGGCATTGTGAACTCTACCAAAGATGAATCTTCTGAGTTTCTTGTTCATGTAGGGCGAGAGCATGAAGAGTAGCCTGGCTAAGGGATTTGCTCTCACGCCTTCCATTATTCTCTGATGCAGAAGCTGGTAGAGTCTTGGCACACCAACAAGAATGGTTATACGATGCTCTCTCATTACCCTCAGGAGCTCTTCAGAACTCAGCCTTTCCAGAAAGACCACCGTGGCACCCAGATAGAGAGGCACAAGGAGGGTGACCATAAGGGGGTAGGAGTGATGAAAAGGAAGAAGGGCAAGAGTTTTATCCTCCCTTCCTGCAACGCCTACTTTTTCAATTGCCCTTATGTTGGAAAGCAGGTTCTTAAAGCTAAGCATGACGCCCTTGGGCTGTCCTGTTGTGCCAGAGGTGTAAAGTATGAGGGCGGTTTCCCTGAGCTCCCTACTCATAGACCTGTCATGGGGCCTGGGAATTATAAGACTGTCAAAGTTGTAAAGGGTTGCACCGGCTACAGACTTTTCAAGAGCTTCTTTGACAGCCTTTTCTGTTTGCTCTGAACAGAAAACAACTGCTGGCTCTGTTTCCCTCAATATGTAGAGAATCTCCTCCGGGCTGGACATGAAGTCCACGGGAACTGCTATTCCACCCCTCTGCCATGTTCCATAGAGGGCATAGACCCACTCAGGCCTATTTTCAGAGCATATGACCACCCTCTCACCGGGCAGTATGTCCACAAGGGTTGCAAAGCTGGATATGTTTTCTATAAGTTCTCTGTAACTTATACTCTGCCCACCCTTCACAAGGGCAGTTTTTCTGTGGTCATGTAGTTCAGGGAGAACAACCCCCTCCTCCGGCAACAGCTTCATAGGGAAAAATTTATTCTTCCTTTTCCCTGTCTTCTTTCTTGAAGCCTGGCTGATAGTGGGATATGGCCTCTTTTGTAAAGGTTATCCTCGTGTTGGCATCCACCTTAAGCGTTACCGTATCATCCCCTATCTCCACCACAGTGCCCCACACTCCTCCCGTGGTTACAACCCTGTCTCCCTTCTTGAGGTTTGCGAGAAACTCCTGATGCCTCTTCCTTGCCTTGCTCTGTGGCCTTATGAGGAGAAAGTAAAAGAGAGCAAAAAGGGCAATAAAGAAGAGTAGCTGAAAGAGAAGAGCTCCCACAGGGCTTCCACCATGTCCCGGTTGCTGGGCAAAGGCTATATCTATCATGGCTCTTATTATAGCACAAGCTCAAAGTTGATTGGTTTCCCTTCTGCGTCTCTCACCTCAAAAAGAAGCCCACAATCATCAGAAGCCTTTCCTACCCTGCCAAGAGGTTGACCCCTTTTTACATTCTCACCCCTTTTCACAAGCAGGCTCTCTGCATATCCGTATACGTAAACAAGCCCATCACCACCATCCACCATAACAACCCAGGAGTAGTTTTTTATATCATCCCCTGCATACAGCACCCTGCCATCTCCCACAGACCTGAAGAACTCACCGCAGGATGTGGCTATAAAGTATCCCCTCTGTGTGCGTATCGCTCTGCCCTTCACCGGTGCCTGAACCCTCAGGACTTCTGCAAGCTTTGGCGGCTCTTCCCTTTTCTGTGGCATGTCCCCTCTTGGCTGTGTTTCTGCTTTCTGAATGGGCTCTGTGGTCTTCTGCGATGAGCTTTTACCCTCCATCCTTTTACTGACTGTCTTCTGAGGCGTGCGGTCTCTGACCTCTATGTGGACTATACCACAGCCGCTGAGAAAAAGTAGAAGAAGGGCAAGAAGTCTCATTAGGTATGATTATAAGACCTACCCTGCTCCCCTCTTCTCTCTCCCTTGAAGGCGTGCATAAGTTTATACGCAGGCAACGCCTCCCTCAGTACAAACCACTGGATAGTTAAAGTCGCAAAGGTGCCCCGCTATAACAACCGGCGGTTGCCTGTTGCCAAAAATTTGTCTGCTTATTTCTCTTAATCTTTTTCCTCATGTCTGTTTGCTGTGTCTTTTCAGGAATGTTCATTTTCATGTCCGCTCTCCTCTATTCCTTAAGATGCTCTCCACTGCCATTCTTAAGATTTAAACTCCTGACTCTGTGAATTTCTGACGCTACAGCAGATACTCAAAAGCCTGACTGTAGGCTCTGCTTTCTATGAGCCTGAAAGCGGACGGTAAGCTCTCCACGAGATCAAGGGCTTTTAAAGTTTCTCTGTGCTTTCTCTTCTCTGCCAGCTCCCCCGCAAGCCCGTGAAGGAAAACTCCAAGCTTTAGAGCCCACTCCACAGGCATGCCCCTTCCTATAAGGGCGGTCAGTATGCCCGCAAGCACGTCTCCCACTCCCCCCTTTGCCATGGCGGGTGTGCCCCTCACAGAGAGGTATACTTTCCCTTCCGGCGTTGCTATGGCAGTCCTTGAGGACTTGAGAACCACATAACAGCCATACCGCACCGAAAAGTCCACAGCCACATCCACAAGGTTTTCCACAATGTAGCTCTTTTCAAGACCTGAGAGCCTCTCAAACTCTCCCACATGAGGTGTAAGCACAGTAATGCCCTTCCGTTCTCTGAGAACCTCTACCCCAAGGTCCGCAAGGTTGTTGAGCCCGTCCGCATCTATGAGCAATGGCTTTTCTATACCTTCAATGAGTCCCTTTATTATGTGTCTCCCCTCTTCGTATCGGTCCATTCCCATCCCCACGCCTACGGCAGAGCACTTTTCCTGCAATTCCAGCACCTGAGGAAGGCACTCCTTTGAGAGCCTTCGTTCTCCCCTGAGTGGGAGGCTCATCTCCTCTGTGAGAGCTATCTCAAGGATATGGTTCAGACCCTCTGGCACTCCCACACTTACGAGCCCAGCACCCGCCGAAGTGGCGGACTTTGCGGACATGATGACCGCACCCGTCTTTCCCACGCTCCCACCCATTAAAAGCACATGACCCATCCTGCCCTTGTGCACGTCAGGCTCTCTCTCTGGAAGCTCCGCTTCTGTGAGGACCTCCCTGTTTATTCCTTCTGCAAGCCGGTGGGGTATACCTATGTTTGCCACGTAGAGTTTCCCACACCTTTTGCTGGCTGGGTGCAGAAGATGGCATAGCTTGGGAAACTGGAAGGTAACTGTCACCCGAGCCTTTACTGAAGGCTCAAACTCCCTTCCGCTGTCCGCAGATAGACCAGAAGGAATATCTACCGAGATTACAGGAAGCCCGCTCTGGTCTATGGCCCTTATGACCTCCACCGCCTGACCCTTTACCGGTGGCTCAAAGCCCGTGCCAAAGAGGGCATCCACCAGCAGGTCAAAGTCCTCAAAGTCCAGCCCTTTCATAGGCTCAAGCCCGAGGTTTCTGAGTATCTTGAGCTGAAGCTGTGCATCGCCTCTGAGTTCTTCACCCAGTGCCAGAAAGTAGCCAACCCTGTAGCCAAGCATGTGCAGATGTCTTGCCACCACAAGCCCGTCGCCTCCGTTGTTTCCCTTTCCTGCCACCACCAGCACTCTCCTCGCCTGCGGAAATTCCCTTCTTATGACCTCCACAACCGAGAGTCCTGCCTTTTCCATAAGAAGAAGGGAGGGAATCCCCAGCTCCTGTATGGCTTTTGTGTCCATGTCCTGCATCTCCCTGGCTTTTAGTAGTTTCATGATGAGAATTTTAAATAAATTCTCACCCTCCCGTGTTATCCTTAACCCCCCATAATAAAAACTTATAAACTTGGCTCTTCTGAAGGTTTATAATGCTATAAGAATAAGCTTAAAAGGAGGTTCAGTCATGGAGCAGAAGGCACCAGACCTTGTGATAATCCTGCTCACGGGTAAGGAGAATGCAAAAAGGCTTCCCTCTGCCTTTTTCCTTGCCTCCACAGCCGCCGCCGAGGACATGAATGTGGTGGTCTACTTTACCGGTCCTGCCACAGAGCTTCTCAAGAAGGGCATGGCGGACAGTATCTACCCAATGGAGGGTGGACAGCCACTCTCTTACTTTATCAAGCTGGCACTTGACAACGGAGTGCAGATGGTTGCCTGCAAGCAATCCCTTGACCTCAACGGCATGAAGGAAGAGGACCTTGCCTACAACTTCCCGGTGCTGACTCCCACTCAGGCACTCCCAACCCTAGGAATGGCAGGCAGAGTTCTAACCTGGTAATAGCCTGAGGGCAGTTTCAAAAACAAGATGTGGGTCTATACGCAGGCAGGGGTAGGGATAATCCCCGAGCCTGCATCCTCCCTTTCCGTGAAGGTCGCAGGGCTGGCAGTATAGACCCTTCAGAAGGTATGTCCCCTCTCCCTCACTGACCGCAAAGCCAAGGGTAGGGTGTGTCCCTCCGTATACCTGCACCGCAGGTGTGCCCACGGCCCTTGCTATGTGTAAAAGCCCTGAGTCGTTGCCTATAAAGACCGATGCCTTCTTTATTACCGCAGAAACATCCAGCAGAGAAAGCTCACCGCACAGATTTATACCCTCCCAGCCCTCTGTCAGCCTTCTGTCCCTTGCATCACCCACTAACACCACCCTGTAGCCTGCCTTCAGGAAAAGACCGGCAAGCTCCCTGAAGTAAGGATACCTTTTCTTTTCGTATCTTGCACCCGGACCTATGCACACATAGTCCTTACCCAGTTTACTCTCCCAGCTTCTGAGCCTCTCTTCAGAAAGGACAATCCTGGGTTTTGCATCCTTTGCCCCGATAGCCTCCGCGTAAGCCTTTACTACGCTGTAAGGTTTCCTGAAAAATCCAGAGTAGACTGCCAGCCTTCTCCTTATGGACTCCTTGCGGTAAACCTCCCATCTTCCGCCCAGCCTGAGCCTGAGAAGGAAAGTCCTCAGGTTTCTGTGAAGGTCCACATACAGGTCAAAGCCTCTGAGTTTGTGGAGCAGCTCCTTGCTGAAAAGGGCTTCTCTACTTACCTGAATAACTTCAAGCCTTGGGTCTTCTGCAAAGATATCCCCGTATGGTCTAAAGGTGAGCAGGTAAGGTTTATAGCCAAGTTCCAGAAGCGGGTCTATTACGCAGGATGCAAGCACCACATCGCCCAAGGAAGAAAGCCTGACAACAAGAGCCTTTTTATCCACCGCTGACCGGAGGTATTATGGCTACCCTCTCTTCTCCCCTCAGCATGTATTCATCCTCCACATATTCCTCGTTGACCGCAAACTTTACCCTCTGGAGGATGGGTTCAAGCTCCGGGTATTTCTCAATCAGCACTTTTCTGAGCTCCGCCACCGTTCCCGTGAAGTCAATATCCTCCTCAGACCTTTTGAGCCTCTCCCTCACTATAGCAAAGTAAAGAAGTTTCATTCTTCCAGCACCTCGGAGAGTTTTATTTTCAGCTCTGGAAGGAGCTCAAACTCTTCATCAAAGGAGTAGACCTCCACAATGCCCTTTTTGTGAAGAAAAGCCTTTTTGAGCCTTGGGTCCACAAGCAAAACTCTGTCCACTCCAAAGTCCAGAAGCTCCTGCACTTTTTCCTCCATCTCCGTGTAGGTGTTGGAGGGAGATAGGATCTCTATCACGAGCTCAGGTGGAGTTTCAAGAACACCCTCTGGCAATTCTCTTAGCCTGTCCCTGCTTATGTAGGCTATGTCCACACCTCGCAAAGTAAGAGGCTCTCTTTTCAGGACTAATCCCACTTCACCGCAGACTACATGAGCTTTTCTCTTAGCTTTTTGCTTGAGATAATATACCATGCTCGCTTCATACTCACCATGCCATCCACCTGTAGGTGCCATTTCCACCACCTCACCCTTGACGATTTCGTAAAGACCATCCGGGAGGTTTCCCTGGACCAGGTCCTGATAGGTGTAGAGCCTCTCTGCCGTCTTCATTCTTCCAGCACCTCGGAGAGTTTTATTTTCAGCTCTGGAAGGAGCTCAAACTCTTCCTCAAAGGAATAAACCTCCACAATACCCTTTTTGTGAAGGAAAGCCTTTCTGAGCCTCGGGTCTACCAGCAAAACCCTGTCCACTCCAAAGTCCAGAAGCTCCTGCACCTTTTCTTCCATCTCCGTGTAGGTGTTGGAGGGAGATAGGATCTCTATCACTAAATCGGGAGGCACTTCAAGCATACCTTTGGGTTTTTCCTTGAGCCTTTCTTTGCTTATGTATAGCACATCCACCGCCCTTATGGTGAGGGGGTTCTTTCTTATCACAAGCCCCACATCACCCACTGCATAGTAGCCCTTTGTCTTTAGCTTGAGGTTAAAAAGCCAGTAAAACCTGCCCTCATAGTCTCCATGTTCAAAGCCCGTAGGTGCCATTTCCACCACCTCGCCCTTGACGATTTCATAGAGCCCCTCTGGAAGTCTGCCCTTTACAAGGTCTTCGTAAGTGTAAGATTTTTCCTTCACCTGCATGATTATAAATTTAGTGTCTGAAGTGCCTTGTGCCAGTAAGGACCATTGCCATACTGTATTCGTTCACTGCCTGAATGACTTCCCTGTCCCTTATAGACCCACCTGGCTGAATTATGGCTTTTATACCCGCAGAGTGGGCTATGTCCACGCTGTCTCTGAAGGGCAGAAAAGCCTCAGAGGCAAGCACACCACCCTCCATGTCAAAACAGAACCTCTGAGCCTTTGCTATAGCACACCTTAGGCTGTCCACTCTTGAGGTATTCCCCGAACCTATACCAAGAGTTCTGCCACCCTTTGCTATCACCATAGCGTTGGACTTCACATACTTACATACCTTCCAGGCAAAAAGGAGGTCTTCCATTTCCTCTTCTGTAGGATGTCTTTCTGAAACTATCTCAAGCCTCTCATAATCAAAACCGTCTTCTTCTTGCAGTAAATAGCCTCCGCTTATCTTCTTTACATCAAAAGACCTTGAAAAGCCAAGAGCCTGAATGAGCCTGAGATTTTTCTTCTTTGAGAGCAACTCAAGGGCATATTCCGAGAACTCAGGGGCTATAACCACCTCAAGGAAAACTTCACTGAGCCTTTCTGCCAGCTCCTTTTCCACCCTGTCGTTGAAGGCCACAATGCCTCCAAAGGAAGACTCTGGGTCTGAGGAAAAGGCTTTTTCGTAGGCTTCATGCAGGTTTTTGCCAAGTGCTACTGCGCAGGGATTGTTGTGTTTGACTATAACGCAGGCAGGCTTTGAAAACTCGCTCACAAGTCTGAGGGCTGAGTCTGCATCAAGATAGTTGTTGAAGGACATTTCCTTACCCTGAAGAATTCTTGAACGCACTATACCAAGCTCTTCAAGGGGGTTTTCAAAGAGCCATCCCCTCTGATGGGGGTTTTCTCCATATCTCAGGTTCTTTACAAGCTTCGAGGGCAGGGCTGAATACACAGGCACAGAGTCTATCTCAAAGATATCCGCCAGAGCCCGGGATATGAGGGCATCGTAATAAGCAGTAAGCGAAAAAGCCTTCACTGCAAGCATTTTTCTATCTTCCAGTGTGAGCTTTCCCTCTTTTATCTTCTGTGCCACCCACCCATAATCTGAGGGGTCTACCACCACAGCAACCCTGTAGAAGTTTTTTGCGGAGGCCCTTATGAGGGTTGGTCCCCCTATATCTATAAACTCCATAAGCTCCTGCTCCGTGAGGTCTTCTCTCAGCTTTTCTTCAAAGGGATATAGGTTTACCACCACGAGGTCTATGGGCTGTATGCCCAGATTCCTTATCTCTTCCATGTCCTTTTCCACCCAGTCTCTGTAGAGTATTCCTCCATGCACCGCAGGATGGAGGGTTTTGACCCTGCCATCCAGTATTTCTGGAAAGTTGGTGAGCTCTTCCACAGGTTTCACCCTGTAGCCAAGGCTCTGGATAAACCTTGCAGTGCCCCCTGTGGAGATTATCTCGTAGTCTTTCTCATGGAGAGCTTCAAGCAAATTCTCAAGCCCCTCTTTGTAGTAAACAGAAATGAGTGCCCTCATGGAATTAAGATTTTAACACCTCCTGAAGCTATGGCGAAAAAACAGCTAATGCATATGCTATAAAGTAATGGACCTGCAGCAGAGAATAAGGCTTATGTCAAGGCTTGCCAGCTTTGAGAGGGATGGGGACTATCACTTTGAAAGCTGTATTTTTCATGCTTCCACTCCCAGGGGGAAGGTTCCAATCCTGAAGCTCATGCAGACCACCATGTGTGATAAGAACTGCGTATACTGCGCCTTCAGAAGAGACAGGGAGGAAACTGTCAGAATAGCACTCAAACCTGAAGAGGTGGCAAAGGGCTTTATGGAGCTTCACAGGGCAGGAAAGGCAAGGGGCTTGTTTCTCTCTTCGGGCATCTTTGGAAACCCAGAGTTCACCATGGAGAGAATGATAGACACAGCAAAAATACTCAGAGAAAAACATGGCTTTAGAGGATACATACACCTCAAGCTGATGCCAGGAGTCTCTCTGCAGACGGTAGAGGAGGCTGTAAGGGTGGCAGACAGGGTCTCCATAAACCTGGAGACTCCAAAGGAAGAGCGTCTTATGAGCATAGCAAAGGGCAAGAGCATCCTCAGGGACATGTTACCCAAGATAGAGTATGTGGACAGGCTCATAAGAGAAAACAGAGGAAAGAGCCAGATTACCCAGATGATGGTGGGTGTTGGTAATGAAAAAGACGAAGAGATAATAAGGGCTGTTGAATACCTTAACAGACGATTCAGGCTAAGCAGAGTATACTTCAGTGCCTTTTTCCCTGTTAGGGGAACGCCCCTTGAAAACAGAACTCCAGAAAACCCACTCAGGGAGCACAGGCTATATCAGGTGGACTTTCTCATAAGAGAATACGGCTTCAGGCTGGAGGATTTGAGAAAAATTCTCAGGGATGGAAACCTCCCCCTTGAAAAGGACCCGAAGACCGCATGGGCTGAAGCCAACACTCACCTTTTCCCCGTTGAAATAAACACTGCAGATTATGAAACTCTTATAAGAGTCCCCGGGATTGGTAAGGCGACTGCGAAAGAGATAATAAAGAGAAGAGGAGAAAAGAAGATAAGCACGCCTGCAGACCTCAGAGGTATAAGAAACCTCTCAAAGATTCTTCGCTACACGCTGCTTAATGGAAGGAGCTTCCACCAGAGGGGGCTTATTGCCTGAGTATGTAGGAGTAGTCTTCTCTTTCCCTTATAACCCTGTAGGAGCCTTTTTCCACAAGCACCTCGCATGCCCTTGGCCTTACGTTGTAATGGGAAGACATGGCAAAGCCATAAGCACCTGCTGAGAGCACCGCCAGATACTCACCCCTCTCCACAGAAGGTATTTCCCTGTCAAGGGCAAGAAAGTCTCCCGTCTCGCAGATGGGTCCCACCACATCTGTTTTTATGTATGGTCTGTCTTTTTTCTCTACTGGCACTATGTGATGATACGCTTCATACATGGCAGGTCTCACAAGGTCGTTCATGCCTGCATCCACGATAACAAAGTGCTTGTGTCCCTTGTCCTTTATAAATTGGACCTGAGTCAGAAGCACGCCCGCATTGCCCACCACAGACCTGCCGGGCTCCAGTATGAGCCTCGCCTTTACATCCTTCAGCACCGGCAATATTGCCTCTGCAAGGTCTGAAGGCTCAGGGTTTGACTGCTCAGGCTTGTATTTTATGCCCAGTCCTCCCCCAAGGTCCAGATACTCTATCTCAAAGCCTGCCTTTAGAAGGTCGTAGTAGAGCTCTACCACTCTTTGAGAGGCTTCAATGTAAGGAGAGGTGTCCAGTATCTGAGAACCTATGTGGCAGTGGACACCAACCACCTGAAGGTTTTTCAGTCTGGCTGCATATTCATACTCTGCCTTTGCAGTCTTTATGTCCACACCGAACTTGCTCTTTTTCATGCCCGTTGATATGTAAGGATGGGTCTTGGGGTCCACATCTGGATTAACCCTTATGGCGATGCGTGCCTTTTTGCCCAGCCTTCCTGCAATTTCGTTGAGCACATCCAGCTCCATAAAGGACTCCACGTTGAACATGAGTATGTCAGCCTTTATGGCATCCTCCAGTTCGCATACAGTCTTACCCACACCTGCATACACAATTTTTGAAGGTTCAACTCCAGCCCTGAGGCTTGCATAAAGCTCACCACCCGACACTATGTCAGCACCTGCACCCTCTTCCTTTGCAATGGAGATAATGTGAGGATTGAAATTTGCCTTTACCGCATAGCAGATAAGAGCCTGAGGGAAGGCATCCCTGTATGCCCTTATCCTGTCTCTAATGTATGTGCCACTGTAGACATAAAGTGGTGTTCCAAACTCTTCTGCAAGTGCCTTAAGAGATACACCCTCAAGGTAAAGCCCTTCCTTTCTGTATTCAAGATAGGGGTTGTATTCTTTTAACATGGTGGAGTATTATAACCCAGAAGGTGAAGGGCTTGCATCTATTGTAAAGTATACATATTTTTTAAAAGAAAGGAGGTATAGAAATGAGCCTTAAAAGCTTCGCAAGAAAAGAGGTGATTACACTCAGGCCTGATAACATGGTTTATGATGCGGTCAGGCTCATGAAGGAGAAAAATGTGGGAAGTGTGGTCATAGTAGACGAGGATAACAAGCCGGTGGGTATAATAACGGACAGAGATGTGGTTATAAGAGTGGTTTATGATGGACTTGATGTAAAAACCACTCCCCTTGAGAGAGTTATGACAAGGGGGCTTTCCGTTCTTGATGAAGATATGGGACTCTTTGAAGCCCTCAGGTTCATGAAGGACGAGGGCGTAAGGAGGTATCCAGTGGTAAACTCAGAGGGGAAGCTGACAGGCTTCTTTTCACTGGATGATGTGCTTTTCCTGCTTGGTAAGGAGCTGGCAGCGGTTGCAGACATAATAGCCAAGGAAAGTCCAAACCTTTAAGCCCTTCTCTCAAAGGTGATATACCTGACCGTATAGTCATACATGGAAAGGTATGCCAGCAGAAGGGAAATCCAGAGCAGGAAGTTTGCATAGCCGTAGCCAAAGCAGAGGGCTATTAGCGTTAGAAACTCAAAGAAGGCCTTTGCCTTTCCAATGTAAGATGCAGGCATGGCATAACCCTTTTCCACCGAAAGGCTTCTGAGAAAGGATACAGAGAGCTCCCTCACAAGGAGTAGAAGGAAGGGCAAAAGCCCAATCTCGTGGCTATAGAGAAAGTAAGAAAGCACACCAAGGACGAAGATTTTGTCTACTAGTGGGTCAAGAAGCATCCCAACCTTACTCGCCTGATTGTTTCTCCTTGCGAGCCCACCATCCAGCCAGTCGGATATGCCAGCAACTACTACAAGAACTCCAGCAAGGCTTCTTCTGTCTTCCTCAAGCAGGTAAAGGGTGGGAATGAGAAGAAAAAGCCTGAAAAGGGTTATAAGGAGAGGCATGCACTTATTTTATAGCAGATTTTTTACCCTATCCATGGTGTGTAGCAGATAGCCTTCTGGCACATTCAACTCTCTGAAGGTTATGACCCTTTCCCTGAGCAGGCGGGCATCAATGCCGGTAATTTTCTCAAACTCCCTGTATTCAAAGTCAACAAAAAGACTTCCATGTACGAGAAAGGCTCTATTGAGCATTCTCATGGCACAGGCAAGAACCTTCCTGCCCCCGAAGGTAATCTCTCCAAGGGTAGGATAAAAGTAGCAGAAAAAATCTTCATATGCACCCCTGTATCTGCTCATCTCAAATCCCGGATTTATTTCTCTCAGTGCCTGGAGAATAAGATTCATAAAGTTTTTGTATATCTTTGTAAAACTGCCACCCCAGCTCTCCCTAAGCCCTGCGTAAGAAAAGGAGATATCCCAGCCATGAAGTAGAGCACCACCACCCGTGGGTCTTTTTACCACCGGGATTGGAAGTTGGGGTTCTTCCTGAGAATACCCTACGCTCAGGGTAGGCTCAGCCCATCTGTAAAGTCTAAAAGCTGGGCTTCCTGTTTTTTCAGCCATCAACAGATTTTCCCAGTCTTTCTCCATGTTCTCCCTTCCTCTCAGGGCTTCAACATAAGATAAATCATAGGTTTTGGACCTTTCCACGGTTAATATTTTAAAGTTATGCGTTTTGTTCAAAAGCTTCTTCGCAGAAAGGAAAGGGAAGAAGAAAAGCTGCTAAAGGTCACAAGTCCAAAGGGTGAGCTGACCCTCTACCCTGAAGACTTTCTTGAGAAGGACCCGGACGCACGCATAGAGGAGTTCTGGGTGGATGCCATGGATGTTTCCGAAGATGGATACTGGCTCCTTGTGGGGAGGAGGCACGGACTCCTGCAACTCTATGACTGGAGGGGCAGGATTCACAGACTGCCCTCAAGACCACCAGCTCAGGTCGTGACAGACATACTCTTTAGAGGCAGATATCTTGCACTCATAACGCCACCTTATCTGGTTGTTTACCTCCTTGAGGATACGAGGAACCCGCAGACATGGAAAAGCTTCAGAACCACCCAGGAAGGGCTGAGAGCATCCGCAGGACTTGACCTTCAGGGAAATCTGCTGGCCTATGGCGTTGTGGGCGAGAGAATCTATGTTATAGACATATCCGGAGGCTTCGGTTCGGAGGGTCTTGACTTCAAGAGCGCCTTTTCTTACTCAGATGCGCAGATAGGGGAGCTCAGGCTTCTGAGGTTTATAGGCGGGAATAGACTGCTTCTGTCTGGCACAAAAGGGGTTGCCCTTTATGACCTTGGGGGAAAGTTGCTAAGAAGGCTTGAGCATGCCTCAGGCAGGGCAGTTCTCCCTCTCAGGGACAGAGTTCTCCTCTCAGAGAACAGGAGCCTTTTCCTTTATGATACACAGCTTGAGGGGCCCCTTCAGAGCCTGAGCACGCCCATAAACATAGCCCATGTGGATATGTCTCCAGATGGAGACTTTATCTTCCTTGCAGATGCAGAGGAGAACAGGATGGGGCTTGTTTATATGCCAGGTTTTGAGTTTATCCACACTTTTGATGGCTTTGGTTACTCGGTTGTGAGAGTGTCTCCTGACGGGACCATATACACCTGTGAATACAGGGATGAAGAGGATAGAAGGCTTTACAGCCTGAGAAGTATAAGCACAAACCTTACAGACTATCTTTACGATAGAGACAGGCAGTCTCAAATGGTAAAGAGGGCAGAAGATGAACTGAAAAGCCTGAAAAACAGGCTTAGAAAATCAAACAGGCAAGTAGACTTCAAGGAGCTTGAGGAATACAGAAGGCTAATCTCCATGGATGCACCCATAAGAAAGTTAAGGGAGCTGATACTTCAGGCACAGCAAATGGTGGAGGAGGCAAATTTTGAAGCCTTTGTTAGGGATGTGGAGGAAAGAATAAGGCAAGGCAGTGTGAGTGCGGAAGACCTGAGGGAGGTGGAGGCAAGGCTAAAACTGGAGGAAGAAGAAAGAGCCAAGAGGCTGAAAGCACTCAAAGAAAGCCTTGAGAACTACTTCCAGAAAGCCATGCAGGAACACCTGCAGAGGGTAAGAGAAGCAATAAGCAATCTTCATAGCGATGATGTGAGGGACTTTGAAGCCCTTGAAGAGGTAAGAAAGGCAAGGGAGTTTATAAATAGACTACCGGGTGCTTTCAGCCAGCAGGGACAATCTCAGCTCCTCAAGATTTTTCAGGAAAAGATACTTCAGGACAGGTTAAACAGATACAGAATAAGGATTGAAGATTCAAGGGTGATATTTGGTTCTGAGGACTTTCCCAGGTTTTCCGGGGAAAAAAGGAGGCTCAGGTGGAGAATAAAGGTGGAGGACAGAGTTATACTTCAGGAAAGGGTTTACGCAAGGGTAGCCTTTGAAAGAGAGGATGGTGTGCTGGTTGAACCCAAAAGATACCCTAACCTTATTCCTCAGGAGGAGCTGAAGACTCTTCCACTGTGGACAAGAAGATACCTGTCCCACCTTAACGGGCTTTTTTCTTATGAGCCCTACAGGCTTCCACTCTTTGTCTCCTATGAGGAAACTCCATGGTTTGTAAGGAACCTGGAAAGGTTTGCCTCTCTTTTAAAGGAACAGCTCATGTATTCTGAAGGTATTCTTATACTTGAAGGAGACGCCGGCGTCGGTAAGAACTTCCTTGTGGAGGTCTTCTCTGCTCTTACCAATAGACCTCTCTACATCATACCCTGCAATTCAAAAATGGAAAAGGAAGACATAACCTTTGTTTACGAGTTTGACCCCAGAAGGGGGACAAAGAGGGCATACTCAGACCTTGTGAAGGCGCTTCAGACTCCGGGTGCGGTAATATACTTTGACGAGATAAACACCCTTCCTGCAGGCATGGTAAAGCTCTTCAACCCCCTTTTTGATTACAGAAGATACCTCACCCTTCCCACCGGCGAAGTCATAAAGGCACAGAGAGAGGTGGTGCTCGTAGGAGGTATGAACCCTCAGCACTATCTTGGAGTTTCAGAGCTCCCGCAGGATATAAAGTCAAGGGCGGACATTATCTTCATAGACTATCCACCTTTTGAAGATGAGAGGGGTATTTTCCATCCTGACGAGGCAATAATACTCAAGGACCAGGTGCCTGAGCTTTCACGGCTCAGCCTTGAAGAGTTTCTATACCTCTGGCACTGGGTTGTAAACGGGCTCAGAGTCATGCCTGTTGAAGGACAGGAGGAACTGGAAAGACACATCTGGAAAATCTTCGAGCTTCTGAAGATAGCCAATGCAATAAGAAGTGCCTACAGAAGCTACCAGACACAGCAGTCTGAAGAGCCCGTTGACTTTGTGTTTTCCATAAGGGACACTATAAGATGTGCCAGAAGGCTTAACAGGTATGAGAATGTAAAAAGCCTCGTGCTGGAAACAATACTGCCAAAGGTTGGCTCACCCCTTGAAAAGGAAATAATAAAAAGCATAGTGGAAAGAGTATAATAGAGTTAATGGCAAAGAGGCTGATAGTTCTGTCCTCAGAGGAG
Organism: Aquificaceae bacterium; assembly: GCA_037481935.1. Taxonomy (NCBI): domain Bacteria; kingdom Pseudomonadati; phylum Aquificota; class Aquificia; order Aquificales; family Aquificaceae; species Aquificaceae bacterium. The sequence goes on from JBBFKQ010000005.1 coordinate 46,087, forward strand.
CTGTTTATTTCCTTTTTAATAGATGGAGACACCACTTACAGGATAAGCGCTGAACCAAGGGGAGGGCAGAGGCTCTTAGAGAGCATATTCAAAGGCAGGGTAAAGAGGCTCGCAAGGGGTATGGACGGCGTCTTTGTGGACATAGGCATGGGTAAGGATGCCTTTTTACCACTCAGAGGCGAGAGCTACAGGGTGGGGGACAGCCTGATAGTGCAGATGGTGAGGGAAGTTGAAGGTGAAAAGGGAGCAAAGCTCACTACAAACATAAAGCTGGTGGGAAAATATCTCATTTACTTTCCCAGAGGCAGGGATATAAAGTGCTCCAGCAAATTACAGGAGGAGGAAAAGGAAGGCCTCTGCAGCCTGATGGAAAGCGAGCTTAAAGAGGAGGGCGTCATAATAAGAAGCTCTGCCCTGAAGGCAGACCCGGAAAGCATAAGGGGGGAATTACATAAGCTCAGGGAGCAGTGGCAGTGGGTCCAGAAGAAGGCAAAAGCCCTCAAAAAACCCCAGATAATCCTTGAAGAATACCCCAGCTACATAAAGCTCATAAGGGACTACTGGCAGGAGATAGAAGAAATTGTCTCAGACAACACAGTGGTATGGAACAACATAGCCTCCTTTCTTGAAGAATTTGAACCGGAGTTGCTCAAGAAGAACCTTTACCTCAAGGACCCTACAGTCTATGTGCACAAATACAGGCTTTACGATACTCTTAAAGGTATATTTAACAAGGTGGTATGGCTCAGGGGTGGTGGATACATAGTGATAGAAGAAACAGAAGCCTTTACCATAATAGACGTGAACAGTGGAGAACCCGCCGGTTCATGCCATGAAGAGAACGCACTGAAGACAAACCTTGAAGCGGTAAAGGAAATAGCAAGACAGATAATACTCAGAGATATAGGTGGTATAATTCTTGTTGACTTTATAGACATGAAAAAACAGGAGAACAGGAACCTTGTCATAAACAGTATGCTTTCAGCCTTTGGAGAGGAGGCATGCGGTATCACCATATATGGCTTTACTAAGCTGGGTATTCTGGAGCTATCAAGGAGAAAAACAGGCAGAAGTGTAACAAAGACCCTTTCAGAACAGTGTCCTGTCTGTTCCGGCAGAGGCTACATAAAAAGTTCATCTCTTTTCCTGCTTGAGCTTCAAAAGGAGCTTCCCCCGCACCATCAGAGAACCATTGAGCTGCAGGTGCATCCCCTCAGATACGAAGGCGTGAGTAAAGCCCTGCAGGCAAAAGGACTCATGCACGTGCGGCTGAGTAAAAACCAGGAAACTGGTATAAACACATACAGCATAAGCCATGCGTAAACTTCTGGTTCTTCTTCTACTCTTGCTGGTTGGCTGTGCCAAGATGACGGAGGAAAAGAGGGCAAGGCTTGCAGTAGAGAGCTATTCTCAGGGTATGTCTGCCTACGCAAGAAAGGATTACAGAGAAGCCATAAGCAAGCTCTCGGAAGCCCTCAAATATTTAGAAAACCTGACACCAGAGCAGATAAAGTCTGCAAAGTATGCCATAGGGGAGAGTTATTACCTCCGAAAGGATTACATAAATGCCATAGTTTACCTTGAGGATTTTCTCTTCTACTATCCAGAAAGTCCGGAAGCGGAGAAGGTATACTTTATGGTGGTGGAGAGCTACATGAAGGTAGCACCCGATGCATACAGAGACCAGAGCTACACCCTCAAAGCCATAGACAAGGCGAAGGAGTTTCTCAGCAAGTATCCAAACAGCCCTTACGGAGACAGGGTCATGGAGCTCATAGACAATGCACAGACAAAAATAGCAAGGCACGAATACCTTATAGGCAGGTTCTATGAAGACTTTGGCTACTACTATTCTGCCTCACTCAGATACAGAAACCTTCTTGTGAACTTTCCACAGCAGGTCTCCGAAGCAGAGGTTCTCTACAGGTATATAAAGTCCCTTCTCCTTACGAGAGAGCAGGCAAAAAGACAGGAGTTAAAATACAGAAAATGGATAGAATCTGCAAAAAAGGAGCTCAGCTCCACCAGGTCCGAGGATGACAGAAGGGCAATACAGAAGAGAATTGATTTCCTGACAGGGGAGATAGAAAGGTGGAAAAACCTGGCGGATACAAGCCGTCAGGAAGGGCTAAAACAACTGGAAACATACAGACAGGTATATGGAGAGAACCTTTACTATAGAGAACTTAAAAAGTATGCAGGACAGTAGGGAGCTCTTAAAAAGGTTGAAAAATCTGTTAGAGGAAAAAAAGGCTGAGGATGTAGTAATTCTTGATGTTTCAAAACAAACGAACATAGCAGACTACTTTGTGATAGCCACAGCAAACTCTGCTGTGCATGCAAAAGCTCTTCTAAAACATCTTACCGAAGAGCTTGAAAAGATGGGTATCAGACCGGACCATGTGGAAGGTGCTGAAGATGCAAACTGGATACTTCTGGACCTTATTGATATAATAGTTCATGTGTTTTTAAGGGAGTGGAGGGAATACTATGACCTTGAATGGCTCTACTCCAGTGCGGAGAGGGTAAACCTATGAGTGTTGTAAAACTGCTCATACTTATAGCCCTTCTGATAATCTTCCTCCTCTTCATAGCTCAGAACGCTGCCTATGTGGAGGTCCGTTTTTTTTATATAACCTACAGCATACCAATGTTTGTGCTTCTGCTTTCCAGCTTTGCCCTTGGCTTCCTGTTCCCTTCCCTCTACTTTCTTCTGAGGGAAGCGGTGATAAAAAGGCGGCTTCATGGACTGGAAGAGGGCCTGAAAGAGCTATCAAGGGGCTATCTTGGCAGGGCGGAGAGACTGCTCCTTTCCGCCGGAAAATCCCTTGAGGCAGTAAGGTGGCTTGTGGCAGAGATTATGGGTGAGCAAGGAAGGCTTGAGGAACTCAGAAGCTTTAATGGTGCATCCTCCGCCAGCGTAGGGGAGATTATGCTTAAGGAGGGAAGACTGCAGGAAGCCGAAGAAAGGTTTCTTCAGGCACTTTCCAGGGATGCTGAAAACCTCAGGGTTCTTAAGGGGCTCAGAGATGTTAATGCCTTAAAAGAGGACTGGGAAGGGGCCCTTGAATATGAAGAAAAGGTATTTGACCTGTGCGAGCGATGGGAAAGGGAAAAACAGAAAGGTGTCAGGGCTGAGATTATGACCATGCTCTACCTTAAAAAGGGGGAGGAAAGGCTCATAGAAAAGGCCCTTGACCTTAACCCCTCACCTTTTGTCTACTCGGTTTACATAAGACACCTTCTGTCTCAGGACAGGCTAAAGGATGCCAGAAAAAGCTGGGAAAAGGTTTTTTCTCTGGGATATCAGGAAGAAGTGCTCTGGAACCTCCTTGAAGATGAAGAAGGACTCACAAAATTGCTACCTGTGGTGGAAGCAAAGGCAGAATCCATAGACCCCAACATTCTCTCCATGGTTTACATTAGGCTCAACCTCTTCAGCAAGGCAAGGAGTCTGGAGGACAGGCTCAAAGCTCCATTAAAGGCCCTCCTTTACAGCTCTCAGTCTCACAGGGAACAGGACAGGTATTGCCTGCATAGCCTGAAAGAACTTTTAAGACCCTTTGTATGTTCTTGCGGAAGGGCTTATAATACTTACAGACCTTTGTGTGCCGGGTGTATGAAATGGGGAGAGATAAAGTTCAGGAGGGAACTGGATGCTGGTGGACCTTGAAAAGAGACTGATAAGACTCAAAGTAGTATACTACGGGGTGGCACAGTCCGGTAAGACCACAAACCTTGAAAAGCTTTCAGAAAGAGAGGGACTTAGCCTTATGAAGATAGATACGCAGGAGGAGAAGACACTTGTCTTTGATTTTGCCACAAAGAAGGTAAAGGTTGGAGACCTAACCCTTTCCTTTGCCCTCTATACAGTCCCGGGTCAGGATATATACAAGGATATAAGGCTGACAGTTCTGAGGGGCGTTGATGGAGTGGTGTTCGTGGTGGACTCCCAGAAGGAAAGGCTCAATGAGAACATAAACTTCTACAGCCTGCTGAAGGCAGACCTTCTCCGTATGGGTAAGGACCCTTCAAGTGTCCCCGTAGTAGTCCAGTATAACAAGCTTGACCTGCCAGAAGCCATGGACTACAGGGAAATGGAGAAGACGATAAACATAGAAAACTATCCATCTGTCTGTGCAAGTGCCATAAAGGGAGAAGGAGTGTTGGAAACCTTCAAGATTCTTGAAGATTATCTCATATCAAGGGTAGAAAGGATGCTCCTATGATATCCGGATACCTGAGGTCAGGGCAGGACCTTGTAGACCTTCTAAACGGATGCCTCTTTAACAGGGTCGGCACACTTGACCTTTTCCTCGGTGTAAAGGTAGTATCCCTATACACGGATAGGGGGCTAATAAAAGGTTTCAAACTAAGTGATGGAGATGAGGCAACTGCTGAGAATAAGAGGTCCATGCTTCTTTATCACCTTTCTGAATTTATGGAAAATCCTGAAGCCTTTTTCACCTTCAGGGAGGGTAAGAGAGAAAACATCCTCCAGCTTGAAGACCCTGTATCGGTGGAGGAGCTTGTGCTTCAGCTTCAGCTGGTTCATGGTGAACTTAAATCCCTTATGGAAAGAGTAATAACCCCCATGGCCGTTGTCAGGATAGTAAAAAATTTTGAGGAGGCAGGTTTCTACGATGGCAAAAACATCTATCAGATACTTGCCAGTTCAAAGAACAACCTGGTTGAGGAAATAAGAAAGCTAAAATCTCTCTTTTCAGGTGGTTATCTGGATATAAACCAGTTTTACAACCCTGAGCTTCTGAAAGAGGAAATAAAAATAGAATACCTCATGAAAGGCGTTGATGCTGATAGAGTAAACATCATAACACTTCTGGAGAGCTTTCATTTCAGCAAGTTCAGCGGTATTGTTCAGATAATGGGCGGTGATTTTGAGTTTGAACTCTATTACAAGAAGGGCAGATTATCTGCTGTATATCCTTATAATTCAGAAGTCTTTGACTTTTTCCTGACGCCGAGAAGTAATTCCCTTCTGAATGTGATAAGCATAAGCGGAAGCACTCTTGACCTGCTTATGCTGAAACATTCTGAGGAAAAGGTGGTAAGCGGGCTGTCCGGATGTTTCATAGAAACAGGAAAGATACTCATAGGTATGGGTATGGAGGGCAGGACGGGTATGATAACCGTATATTCGGAAGGCTCCAGAACTCATATCATTTACAGGGATGGATTGCTTATGGGTATTGTGGAAGATGGCAGTGAAGGCTTGAGATTGGTCAAAAGTCTGCCAGTTGAAAGGATAGAATGGGTAGATATTGCCTTTTACCAGCCCATGGACAACATAAGAAATGTTATCCATCAATTTCTGCTCAATGCCATATACGGCATAATTTTAAAGCACGCAGGACATCTGAACCATCTAATACTGGCACAGTTAGCATCTTCGGATGTTTTAAAATACCATGAGGGTGTTATACTCTACAGAAGAATGCCAAGAAGCGAAGAGGAAGTTTTTGGTTTTCTGCAGTTTCTACTGGACCTCAGCTACAACATGCTGGGTAATGAAAGGTTAGAAAGGGAGCTGGAAATAGCTCTTGAGCCTTACAGGGATATATTGAAAATTCTGAAGGTAGAGGAGCATTTGGTGCTACCTGAAGTATGAGGGTTCTGCTTGTTGAGGATGACCAGCATATTGGCACCATGCTTGTGGAGGGCTTGAGCCACGAAGGGTTTTATGTGGACTGGGTAAAGGACGGCTATTCGGCCATAAACAGCATACTTGAAAAGGACTACGACCTGGTGCTTCTTGACATCATGCTTCCAAAGATGGATGGGCTCAGAGTATGCAAAAGGATAAGGGAAATAAGAGATATTCCCATAATAATGCTGACGGCAAAGGGTCAGCTTGAGGATAAGGTGGAGGGACTTTCCGCAGGTGCGGATGACTACATAACAAAGCCCTTTTCCTTCAAGGAGCTTCTGGCAAGAATCGGTGCAGTTCTCAGAAGGTATAGAAGAGAGGGGCCTGACCTTTTAAAGGTGGGTGAGCTGGAGCTAAGGCTAAAATCCTTTGAGGTCTACTACAGAGGGGAGAAAATACCTACCACCCAGAGGGAGTTCAGGCTTCTAAAGCTTCTTGCGGAAAGAGCAGACAGGGCGGTAAGCAGGGAGGAGATATATTCAAAAATCTGGGGCTACTCCTACGGAGAGGGGTCAAACGTAGTGGATGTTTACATAAAAAACATAAGGAACAAGCTAAAGGACAGGGAACACAGACTCATAAGGACGGTGAGGGGATACGGCTACATGCTTACCTCAGAGGATGTCAGTAAGGCTTAAGGCTCTACTACTTTTCTTCAGCCTCTACCTTGGAAGCGTTGTCCTGCTTTCCTTTTTCAGCCTTATGGTGGTGAGGTCAACCCTCTACAGATACATACTTCACTACATGGAGTATCAGATAAACCCCCTTATAGAGTTTTACAGAAACTACTACAAAAACCCAGATTACTACGCAAAGCTTCTTTCTGAGGATGTGGTCTCAAGGGAGATAGCCAGCCTTCTTGTGGATAAGAAGGGTAGAGTGGTAAACATAGAGGGTTTCCTTGAAGGTGAAGTGCCAGAGGTGGACAGAAGAGAGATAGAGGACATGTTAGGGTCAAAAAGAGGGATAGGAAAGGGCTACGCCTTTATAGTAAAGAAGGTTGGGGATTACCACCTAATCCTTCTTGGAAAGCTGGACAGTATAAGGGAAGTGGAAAAGCGTATCCTCCTTTTTACCACAGTGCTACTTCTCATGGTTTCCTTGCCTGCCTCCCTCCTTGCCGTTTATTTTATAAACAGGCTTCTGAAGCCTCTGTCTTATCTTACGGAGGTCTCAAGACGCCTCTCAAGAGGAGAGCTGGAACTGGAGATAAAAAGAAGCAACAGGAGGGACGAATTTGGTCTGCTTGAGGAAGCCTATGCCAGCATGGTGGAGAGGCTAAAAAACATAATTCTCTGGCAGAGGGAGTTCATAAGAAACATTGCCCATGCCCTAAAAACACCTCTTACCTACATAAAGGGACAGGCAGAGCTGTTGCAGATGGGTGCATACAAAGAGGAAGAGCTCAGAGAAGTATACCGCAATATACAGCTCCAGTCTGAAAAGATGGCAAAGCTCATAACACAGCTCACCACCATAATGAGGCTTGAGTCTCAGGTTCCGCTCAGGGTAGAAGAGGTCAGCGTAAACCAGCTCTTTGCAGAGCTTGAGGAGGAGTATGAGTTTATCAAGACCGAAAGGAACTTCAGAGTAGAATACCTTGATGAGGACAGAGTTCTTCATGTGGATAAGGAATACTTCAAGATGGCCCTCAGAAACCTGATAGAGAACGCATACAGATACACAAAGGAAGGTGGAAGTATAAGGCTTTACTTCAGCGAAGGTTGCGTGGTTGTTGAGGACAAGGGCATGGGCATGGAACATCCCGAAAGGGCGGGAGAGCTTTTCTACAGAGAGGCAACGGACAGAGAGGGTTCAGGGCTGGGGCTTTCCATAGTTAAACTCATCGCTCAGAGGAGCGGCATGGACATGAGGGTGGAGAGCAAGAAGGGGGTTGGCACAAGGGTGAGCCTGTGCTATAATTTTAAATTATGAGGAAATTAACAACTTTTATAGTTCTTCTGCTCACCTTTGTCTTTTCCTGCAAAAAGCAGCACGAGTTCTACGGCCATATCTTTGACCAGCCTGCTTACAACTTTGAGCTTATGGATCAGAACGGGAAGAGAGTAAAACTTTCGGACTTTACAGGGCAGAAAAAGATAGTCCTACTCTTCTTTGGATATACCCACTGCCCGGATGTATGCCCGATGGCACTTGAAACCATGGCGAAGGTTATGAAAAACCTTAAACCTGAAGAGGCAAATAGAGTTCAGGTTCTCTTCATAAGCGTGGACCCAGAAAGAGATACTCCAGAGGTCCTAAGAAGCTATGTTCCCTACTTTAACCTCACTTTCATAGGGTTAACGGGAACTGAAGAAGAAATCAGAAAGACTGCAAAGGAATACAAGGTCTATTACAAAAAGGTAGAGGGCGAATCTGCTGGTGGATACCTTGTGGACCATACGGCAACCATATACCTCGTTACCCCTGATATGAAGATAAAGCTTCTTTACACACCGGCAAAACAGGAGCCTGAGAAGATGGCGGAGGACATAAGATTCCTGCTGAGGAGCTCATAAGGGAAACCTTTGCCAGAAATGGCTTTGAGCTGTCCGAGGGGCAGGTTGAAAGCTTCAGGATTTACCTGAAAGAGCTAAAGAGGTGGAACAGGGTTCATAACCTTACCGCCATAAGAGAAGACAGAGAGATAGTCCTCAGGCACTTTTTGGATTCCCTTACACTGAGCCTGTGCTTTGAAGAGAAAGGCATAGAGGTTGACGGCCTTTCTGTGTGTGATGTGGGCAGTGGTGCCGGCTTTCCAGGAGTTCCACTGAAGATATACTATGGAGACAGAATAGAGCTTACCCTTGTGGAGGCTGTGGCAAAGAAGTGCTCCTTTCTGGAGTATCTGAAGACAAGGCTTGGTCTTGAATACAGAGTGTTCTGCAGGGAGGCTCAGAAACTACAGGAAAGTTTTGACCTTGTTGTATGCAGGGCTTTTGGTAAACTGGAGAATATAATGCCCCTTCTGGAAAGGCTATCCAGGAAATACATTATGGTGATGAGAGGGGCGGAGCCTGCTCATGGGTATGAGCACTGCAGAATAGAGCTTCCAGATATTAAAAGCTATATCCTTTTTCTTGCAAAGAGGAGATAGCCAGTGTGTGCAACCATGGTATCCTGAGGTCTCAGCCTTTCGGGATTTGCTTTGTAAGGTCTGTGAAGTATTTCTAAGACCTCAAGATTGCAGAATAAGCTTTGCATGACTCTCAGGAGAGCACCTACCTGATTGGCTGTAGGCAGAATGGCTGCAAGGGGGGCACCTGGCTTGAGAACCTTCCAGACCTTCTGCACGTACTGAACTGGGTCTTTAACATCCACAAAGACTGCGTCAAAAAACTCTTCTTCAAGCTCTGCAAGCATAAAGTCAAGGTTTTCAATCCTCACATTTTTACAGAGACCAAACCTTTCCCAGTTTTTCCTTGCAAGCCTGTAAAAGTCCTCCCTTACCTCATAAGCCCATACCTCACCGGCAAGCTGAGAAAAGACCGCAGTAGATGCACCACTTCCCACGCCAAACTCAAGAAGTCTCTTCTCCTCTGAGAGTCCTAGCCTGAAGGCTATGTAAAAGCTGTCCTTGGGATACACTATCTGAGTTTTTCTCTGAAAGCCAAGAAGTATTATGTCCTCAAGAGCAGGGGCAAGAAGGCAGAAGCCGTTAACTACCTCACCTGGGCTCTTTCCCAGAAGGTCTTCAAATCTCACGCTCTTTTCCCTGAAGCTCAGACTTAAGCCCTTTGTGAGAAGTCTCAGATACCTCCTCTCTTCGTGAACAAGTAGAACATAGTCGCCTTCCCTGAAGGTCATCTCAGCTCCAGTATGGCCCTTCCCAGATTATAAGATGCTACTGAGTATTTTAACGCATACTCGTAGTCTCCCACCCTGTAATTCTCTCTTGCAACCTGATAGAAAAGGAGCTGGTAGGCGTATAACTGAGGATGCTTTTTTGAATACTTTCCAGTTTCGTTTAGAAGCAAAGATGCTCTCCTCAGTCTCTTGCTGGCAACCACTCTGTCTTTTCCAAAGCCCTCAGGGAACCTTATGTTTTCAAGAGCCTGCAGTATCTTGTCCGCAGACCTTCCGGCTTTTCTGTCCCCTCTTTCGCAAGCCGCGTTTATCAGGCTTTCTGCTTCTCGCATCAGGTCCTCGTATATCATGTCCTCCTTGAGAGCAAGATACCTCACCCTTAGCAGTGGACATTCTTGAGCGTATACCTGAAAGAGCATAAAAAAAAGCAGTAGCCAGAACACGGTAGAGTTATTATAATATTAGCATAGGCATGGTGCTTGGTTTGCTGAGGGTAGAGCTCTTCTTCCCTGAAAATGGGTCTCTCAAGGAGAAAAGGCATCACCTCAGGTCCATAAAGGACAGGGTCAGGTCTTCTTTTAACGTATCCGTTGCAGAGGTGGACCATCATGACCTCTGGCAGAGGTCAAGTCTTGCCTTTGCATGCCTTGCCTTTGAAAGGTCTATAGCGGAGGATACTCTTATGGGAGTAAAGAAGCTTCTTGAAAGACACTACCCTGAATTCATAGTGGACTTGAAAACCGAGTATCTGAAGTTCTAAAAACCCATACTGGCATAGGAAACTATGGAATCTGTGGGCTCTTCGTAGTATGCCCTGTAGTCAAAAAGCTCACCCTTCTGAAGCCCTGCTTTTCTGAGCATGTGTGAAAAAACCAGGTTTGCATAATGTCCGTCTATACGAGTGGGGTTGTTGGTGCTCTTGAGCAGTTCAAAGGCATCCTCAGCCCTGATATCCTGCAAAAGTCCAAGGTATTCCCTGTCCCTGAAGGAGGGGTCATAGCTCTCTGGGTCTCCAAACTTTCTTCCCACGTGGCTCAGGTCAACGCTTGAGATAATGAGCGTATGTGGAAGTTCTCTGTCTACTATCCTGAGGAGGTTTTCTGCAAGCCCCTTCAAAAATTCCTTTTCACCGTAGGAGATAATCAGGGCTAACGCCTCTGCCTCTGGAAGGAGCATCTTTACATAAACTGATGCAAACTCTATGGAGTGTTCCTGCCTGTAAGAGAGAAGGTCATAGGTTATGTCAAAGTTGTAAAATTTCTGCAGTTTTTCAATGAGGTCTTTTCTCGTATGGAGAAGTCCGAAAGGGGTCTCCATATGTAAAGGCAGCGCAGAGAAGGGCATCTCGTGCCAGTAGTGAGATACACCCAGTATTATCACCAGTCTCTTATCAGCCCTGATCCTTCCGTAAGCTTCCCAGTAAGTTTCCTTTGCAACTCTTATGTCCATATGAGGCGCCATAAGACCCAGCATTTCCCTCTTTTCCCTTTCTCCTCCCGTTAGAAACCCTCTGCACTCTTCCATATCTGCAGGGTAGACCTCGCCCACATGGGACATTGGCCTTATACCTCTCCCGAAAATCTCCCTACGAAGAGAATCAACAGCCCTCCTGAATCCAACCCCATCCAGAAGTAGACTTCTTTCGAGAGTCTGTATAAACTCAAGAAGCTCCTGCTCGCTGATGAGCACGCCCGTCTGCCTGAAAAACTCAGCCCTTATGTCTGCAAGCTCCCTTGAGCCATCCATTAGGGAAAGCAGAAGCAGGGCATGGTAAGATACAAGAAGACCTCCGGATATACCCAGCGGGTCTCTCAGCCAGAAAGCTCCATCATGGGGAACAACTTCCAGTGCTCTGACTCTGGGCTTCATCCGAATATGAAAATCTCTTCTTCCCTGAACTTTCCGTCAAGCATTTCCCAGCTTCTGTAAGAAACCACCTTGCCCTTGCTCACAGAGAGTATTATGTATGAAAAGCCCTCAAAAGCCCTCTCTTCATCAAACTGAGAGGGCCTGTCTGGATGGTCCGGATGGGAATGGTAAACGCCAACTATCTCAAGTCCGAACTCTCTTGCCTTTTTCTCCGCCTTCAGGTAGTCCTGGGGTGCTATCTCATATCGGTCTTCCTTCCTGTCAGGGTTTGCGTTGGGTGTTTCAAAGGCACCGAAGACAGTTCGCATATCCCCCTCCACCTTACCAAGAAGAAGCCCACACGTCTCATAGGGATAGTCCCTCTCCGCCTGTGCTATTATCTTCTGCAGTGCGGAGCCCTTAATCCTGAGCATGCTCACACCATTGCATACTGGGTGAGAAGTTCTGCTATCTGAACCGCGTTGGTAGCCGCACCCTTTCGTATGTTGTCCGCCACAACCCATAGGGAAAGTCCTGGTTCAAAGACCATGTCCTTTCTTATTCTTCCCACAAAGACTTCATCCCTTCCTGCCACATCAACCGGTAAGGGGTATTCACCCTTCTCGGGGCTGTCCATGAGCACTACCCCCTTAGCCCCTCTGAGAATTTCCCTCGCAGCCTCTGGAGAAAGCTCGGACTTCAGCTTAAGGCTTACAGCCTCAGAGTGTCCGTAAAGGACTGGAACCCTCACGCAGGTTGCGGATACCCTTATATGAGGGTCATGGAGTATCTTTCTGGTTTCGTTGAGCATCTTGAGCTCTTCCTTCGTGTATCCGTTTTCCGTAAAGAGGTCTATCTGGGGCACCACGTTGAAGGCGATTCTCTTGGGCAGTGCCTTTGCTGGGGGGAGTTCTCTGCCTTCACACCATGCTCTGGTCTGTTCCTGAAGCTCCCTTATTGCCTTTGCACCTGCACCGGACACAGACTGATAGGTGGAGACCACAATAGCCTCAATGCCTGCCACATCGTATATGGGCTTGAGGGCAACCAGCATCTGTATGGTGGAGCAGTTGGGGTTGGCTATTATACCCCTGTGCTCCTTTATGTCATCAGGGTTTACCTCTGGCACCACAAGGGGCACATCCGGCTCAAGCCTCCATGCGGAAGAGTTGTCTATGACCACAGCACCGTCGGAGGCAAACCTCGGAGCATACTCCCTGCTTATGGAAGAGCCAGCAGAGAAAAGGGCTATATCTATCCCTCTGAAGTCTGACCTTTTGTTTAGAGCCTGAACCTTGAGCTTTTCACCCCTGAAGCTTAGCTCAAGCCCTTCAGACCTTTCTGAGGCAAAGAGCAGGAGCTCATCCACCGGAAAGTCCCGCTCTTCCAGAACCCTGAGAAAAGCCCTTCCTACCTCACCCGTGGCACCAACTACAGCTACCCTATATCCCATGAGTATAATTATAAGCCATGTTTTTAGTCTTTATCCTGCTTGCTCTCCTGAGCCTTCTGCCAAACCTCCACAGATATACCTTTAAGAACGAAGAGTCTCTACGCACGCAGATTGCCTTTGAGATGTGGCATTCCGGACATTACCTTCAGCCTACACTTTTTGGCGAGCCTTACTTTAACAAGCCCCCTCTTTTTAACTGGCTTATAGTTCTTTACTCCCATATAATCCCCTGGAGTGAGCTGACAGCTAGAGCTGTAAGCCTTACCTCCCTCACTCTCTTAACGCTGCTTGTGGGGGTTTTTTCCTACTACCTTTTCAAAAACATAAGGCTTTCCCTTCTCTCTTCCCTCATATTACTGACCTCTGGAAACATTCTTTTCTTTTACGGATATCTTGCGGAGATTGACATTACCTTCAGCCTTTTTGTTTTTCTCGGCATGTTTTTTCTCTACCTGTGGTGGGAAAGGGCTTCCTTTATGTTTGCCCTTTCTGCAGGTCTTGTTTTTGGTATCTCCTTTATGTTAAAGGGGCTGCCCGCCTACGCCTTTATGGGTATATCCATGATATCCTTTGCTCTCTACCGCAGGGATATAAGATACTTGATGGGAAAGGGGGCAATAGCCATATATCTTTTCTCTCTGATAGTCCCCGCCCTCTGGCTGGTTCAGCTTGCAGAGCCAGTGGAATACATAAAAAGCCTCTGGAGGGAGAGCTTTAGCAGAGTGGGGGGTGAGTTTTCACGGCTAAGCCACATGCTTTTCTACCCCCTGATAAACTTCAAAGACCTTCTTCCGTGGAGCCTTCTGTTCTTGCTTTCCCTGTGGTATGGCAGAAAGGAGCTCACCTTTCCCTCTCAGATCCAGCTTCTCACCCTCCTTTTCTTGCTTAACTACCTTCCATACTGGATATCCGACTCTTCAGGAAGATACATAATGCCCCTTTATCCGCTTCTGGCAATAATTTTTTCCTACTACACATACAGGGCACTCAGCTCTGAGCTATTTAAAAGACTTCTGCTCTTTACTCTGGTCTCTGTAATACTTCTCAGGCTTCTTTATGGAATTTTCTTCTTTCCCTACGCAGAGAATAGGGAGAGCTCAAGGAAGAGGATAGCAGAGAGTATGGCAGGATATGTAAGCATGAGAAGCTCCATAGCTTGCCAATGCCAGGAAGAAAAGTCAGTGTGTCTATACCTGGGCATATGGAAGGGTGAGCCTCTCAGGTTGCTCACAAAAACCAGGGACCCTGAATACTCCGTCACGTGCGGGGAGCATATGGGCATTCTTATTGCAGAATACAGGCTTAGGGGAAGGACCATAAGACTTGAAAAACTCAAACACTCTCTTTCGGCTGCGTTAAATTATTAAGACATGGACATTAAGCCGGAGCAGATATACAGCCTTGAAGATAGAGTGCTTGTGGACATAAGAAGTCCCTCTGAGTATGAGGAGTTTCACATACCGGGTGCTGTTAACCTGCCCCTCTTTGAAGATGAAGAAAAAAAGCTCATAGGGCTCGTATACAGAAGTGAAGGGGTGGAGAAGGCTAAAAATCTTGGATATGAGATAGCAGGCTCAAAGCTGGAAGTTCTATTAAGAAGGTTCAGGGAACTAAAGGAAAGGCACGGGCATGTGGTGGTCTACTGCTGGAGGGGTGGATTGAGAAGTCAGGAGCTTTGCAGGTTTCTCAGCTCAGTGGGCCTGGAAGTTCTCAGGCTGGCAGGAGGCTACAGGGCATACAGGGAGTTTATACTGAGGGATATGGAAAGGCTGTTAGAAAACAAGAAGTTTGTGGTGCTTACTGGCAGGACAGGGGTGGGGAAAACGCTCCTGTTGAGAAGACTGAAAAAGGATGGCTACCCTGTTATTGACCTTGAAGGGCTTGCAAAAGACAGAGGCTCAGCCTTCGGAAGGGTGGGCATAGGAGAAAGGGTCAGTCAGAAGATGTTTGATGCCCTGCTTTATGAGAGCCTTCGCAAGATTAGCTCAGACCTCATCTTCACCGAGGATGAGAGCAGAGTAATAGGCAACATACATCTTCCACAGGCTTTCTGGAAGAAGAAGGAAGAGGGCATATACGTAGAGGTTCATGCCTCACATGAAAGGAGAGTTAAAACCCTTGTGGAGGAGTATACCGGCTTTGATGGTTGGCAGGAAGAGGCAAGAAGGTCTCTTCTCAAGATAAGGAAATACCTTGGAGAGGGTAAATACTCAATAGCTCTCGAGATACTGGAAAAAAATATGGCAGAAGACCTTGCAGAGTTTCTCATAAGGGAATACTACGACAGAACTTACAAACTTCACAAAAATACCCTTTTCAGGCTTGATTGTAATGACTTGGAGAAGTGCTATGAGAATCTGAAGGAGCTATATTCATGCCTTCTTAAGGAAGGGGTAGCTCCTGAGCCTTGCAGGTAGCCTTCTGTTTCTAACCTGCACATGGACCTCAAGACCTTCAATCCTGAAGTCCACAGACACAAAGCACAGGGCTATGCCTTTCTGAAGATTTGGGGAGAAGGTGCCACTGCTCACATAACCTATTTCCCTGTCTTGGTAGAAAATTTTGTATCCTTCCCTTGGGACACCTCTCTGAAGAATTTCAAGACCAAAGAGCCTCCTTTCCACCCTCCTTCCGAGAAGTGCCTCTTTTCCGATGAAGTCCTTATTCAGGCTCACATACCTGTCAAGGTTCGCCTCAAAGGGGCTTATATCCTCAGAAATCTCGTGCCCGTAAAGGGGCATACCCGCCTCTATTCTCAAAACATCCCTTGCACCCAGCCCGCAGGGCATGCATTCCATAGATATCTCCATGAAGAGCTCTACCCCCTCCTTCAGGGGTGCATAGACTTCAAAACCGTCCTCTCCCGTGTAGCCCGTGCGTGATACTAGGGTGTTTCCAAAAAGCTGAAAGCTGTAGTATTTCATGTCCTTCACGGGAAAGTATCTGTCCAGCAGTGAAACTGCCTCAGGTCCCTGAAGGGCAAACTGCACCCACTCTTTGCTCATATCCTTTACAGAAAGACCATTTTCTTTCAACCATGCCACCACCTTCTCTCTGTTGCCTGCATTTACACACATAAAAAACTCCTCTTCGGAGAGCCTGTAGAAGGTTATATCCTCCTTTATTCCACCCTCAGGATTGAGAAAGAGATTGTAATGAACCTTTCCAACCTTTAACCCTTCTATGTTTCTGGAAGTCAGATACTGCAACTTGTCAAAGCCATCAAAAATCAACAGCCTTCCCATATGGGATATGTCAAAAAGACCACAGGAGTTTCTGACAGCTCTTGCCTCTTCTGCTATTGAGGTGTATTCCAGGGGCATCTCCCATCCTGCAAACTGGAAAAACCTTGCACCAAGGGCTCTGTGCTGAGAGTAGAGGGGTGTTCTCATATTAAAATTTTAGCCTATGCTCAACAGATACATTCTTCTCAACCACATGAAGACCTTTCTGCTCCTTCTTATGGTTCTCATGGGTATACTCTACGTCTATCTTGTAGGTGAGGTTCTGCTCCTTTTCAAGGACAAAAGCCCCGATGTTCTTCTCACTTATACGCTTAACTTTTTGCCTACGGCCTTCTTCTATTCAGGCGCTTTTGTGAATGCCCTTGCGCTGCTTGTGGCTTTCAGAAGACTTTTTCAGAAGAAAATAGACCTTCTCCTGCAGAGCTTTGGTATCTCACCTCTGAGATTTTTTCTCTGGGTTCTGCTTTTTTCCCTTTTTCTTTCATTTCTTAACCTTCTGGGCAGTTTTCAGCTATACCCGGAAAGTCAGAGAAAGCTCTTCAGCATAGAGAAGGAATACAGGAAGGCAAAAGAAACGGAAAGCGGAATAGTTAGAAATCTATGGCTTACAGAAGAAGAGAAGGGAGGGGTAAACTTTTACAACTTTGAACTTGTGGACCTTTCCACGGGTAAGGTGCACGGGTTCTATCTCCTCAAGGTTAGGGAAGGGTCCATAAGGCAGATGGTTACTGCCAGCGCAGGAAGATGGGAAGGTAAAAGACTGGAGTTTTCTCAGGCGAGCCTTAGGGACCTTGCCACTGGAGAGGAGAAGGTTCAAAAGTTTACCACTGACTTTCTTGAGCTTTCCCAGATAAGGCCACTCGCTGAAAAGCCAGAACACCTTTCCATAGGGGATGTTTTTATCCTGAGCCTTCTAGGCGAGAAAATAGGCATTAACTACAGACAGTATGCCTACGAACTGGCAAAAAGGGTGCTCACTTCCTTGCTTCCCCTCTCTATGAGTCTTATAGTTGGCTGGGTTTATATAAGATGGCGACAGCTAAGGCTTGGGCTCTTTGCCCTCCTTCTGTCTTTCTCCTCTCACTGGTTTTTTATAAATGCCATGAGGTCCATCATAGAGAATACGGACCTGAACCTTTACCTCACATACCTCATATACGTGCCCATACCTCTTGTGGCTTTAAAAGCACTTTACGATTTGGGAAAAGGCTTCAGGGTCTAAACTGGCACCACCCACAAGCAGTCCATCCACATCCTTCATTTTCATAAAGTCCACTGAGTTTTTGGGGTTGACGCTACCGCCGTAGAGAACCCTTGCCCTGTCAGAATGCTGGGGGTTTATCTGATAGAGCAGGTCTTTTATAAAGGCATGAACCAGCTGTGCATCCTCCGGGGTAGCGGGGTTTCCCGTGCCTATTGCCCACACGGGCTCGTAGGCTATATCTATGCTGTCCGTGTAGCCCTCAAGGCCAGAAAGGGCAAGCCTGACCTGAGCCTCCACCACCTTGAAGGTAAGCCCTGCCTCTCTCTCTTCAAGCCTTTCACCGACACAAAGCACAGGCCTTATGCCTGCCTTCAGGCAGGCAGTCAGCTTTCTGTTTATAAGCTCGTCAGACTCTCCAAATATCCACCTTCTCTCTGAATGTCCCACTATAACATAGGAGACTCCAAGTTCCCTAAGCATATCAAGAGAGACCTCACCTGTAAAGGCACCCTTAGGCTCATAATAGCAGTTCTGGGCGCCGAGCTTTATGTGGGTTTCTCTGAGCATATCCTGCGCCACGCAGAGGGAAGTAAAAGATGGACAGATAAGTATCTCCCTGTCTTTTATGTCTTCAACGAGGGGGATGAACTTCTTTAGATACTCCCCTGTTTGAGAGGGTGTGAGGTTCATCTTCCAGTTTGCTGCTATGAGCTTCATCACATAGATTATAGCAGAAAAAAGTAGGCGTAAGCCAGACCTATCCCTATTCTGTAAATACCGAAAGGAACAAAGGAATGTCTTGAGAGGAAGGCAAGAAGAGCTTTGACGCTCAGCAGGGCAAAAACAAAAGCGGTTAAAAAGCCTGCAGAGAGCACAAGCCAGTCCTGAGAGTGAAACTCTGAGTGGGATTTAAAAAGGTCGTAGGCGGTTGCTATGAGCATGGTGGGTGCTGCCAGGAGAAAGGAAAACTCGGCAGAGGCTTTTCTGTTAAGTCCCATGAACATACCGCCGATTATGGTTGAGGCAGAACGCGAAACTCCAGGCACCATGGCAAGGCTCTGGAAAAAGCCTATGGCGATGGCTCTCCTATAGCTGAGCTCTCTGGCATCCTGAAGGGTGCAGAAGTTCTCACAGAGCCTGTCTGCAAAGAGGAGAAAAATTCCACCAAGAACAAGGGCCACAACAACCACCACATCGTTTCCTATCAGCTGTTCTTTTATGAACCTGTAAAGGGTAAAGCCCAGGATTCCCGTGGGTAGAAAGGCAAGGGCTATCCTTTTCCACAGCTCGAAATCTGATACAAACCTTCTCCAGTAGATAAAGACAACAGCCAGTATGGAACCCAGTTGTATGGAAATTTCAAAGCTCTTGGTAAAGGTGTTGTGGGGCACTCCAAGGAGGTGGGCCGTAAGTATTAGATGTCCGGTGGAAGACACGGGGAGAAACTCTGTTAGCCCCTCTACCGCTCCCATGATGAGGGCCTGGTTTAGGTCCATCATAGCACCTCCGCATATATTCCCTTCAGGTAAAGGGTGTTTGGCATCTGAAGAATCCAGGGATGGTCAAGGTCCTGAAAGCTCTCAGCCACTATCCTGAGCTGCCTCTTTGTATCCTTCCCGGCAGATAGAAGGACCTCCAGCAAATGCTCTCTTGTTATATGAAAAGAGCAGGAGTATATGGCAAGGTATCCGCCAGGCTTTGTGATATGCAGACCTCTGACCAGAAGCTCCTTGTAGCCCCTGAGGGCATTGGGAACTGAGGCCCTGTTTTTTGCAAAGGAAGGGGGGTCTATCACCACAAGGTCAAACCTTCTACCCTCCTGATGGAATTTTCTGAGCAGGTCAAAGGCGTTAGCCTCTACCCACTCTATCCCTTCAAGTGCGTTGAGTTCTGCGTTTCTTCTGGCGACCTCAAGGGCAAGAGGAGAAAGGTCTACCCCTGTCACCTTCTCTGCGCCTGCCTTCTTCATGCTGAGGGCGAAACCACCTGTATGGCAGAAAACATCAAGACATTCGTCCCCAGGACGGACGAAGTTTCTTATGAGCCTTCTTGCCCACCTCTGGTCAAGGAAAAAGCCCGTTTTCTGCCCCTGCGGTATGTTTACTATGAACTTCAGGTCATGCTCCCATATGACTACCTCCTCCGGCACATGGCCGTATATAACACCGCCTCTTTCCCTGAAGCCCTCTACCGAAGCCACATAATCGCTCACCTTTTCATATATACCTTTTGGGCTGAGAAGCTCCAAAAGGGCGGGGATTACCCACTCTCTCAGCCTGTTCATACCGTAGGTGGTAAACTCCACCACCACATACTCTCCGTATACGTCCACCACAAGCCCCGGGAGGAGGTCGCCTTCTGAATGAACGAGCCTGAAGGCATTGCTGTCCAGGTAAAGTCTTTTCCTGTATTCAAGAGCCTGCTGGAGCCTTTTCTTTATAAGTTCTTCATTTATCGGCTCCTCCTTGTCAAAGGAGAGTATCCTTACACTTATGTTGGCAGAGGGATTTATGTAGCCATAGCCAAGGAACCTGCCTGCATAGTCTCTGACCACCACAAGGTCCCCTTTCTCTGGCTTCTTGGAATATCCTATTATCTCAGGTCTGTAAACCCAAGGGAAAAAGCCCTTTATCCTCTCCTCAACGCCAGGCTCCACCCTTACCTGTATCATTCGTAGGCTACCAGCATCCTCCTGGCTACTTCCCTGGCCTTTTCTTTCCCAACAAGCCTCTCGGCAAGCTTCAGACCAAACTCAAGGGCAGTGCCAGGTCCCTGACTGGTAACTATGTTTTCATCCTCCACCACTGACCTGTCTACGAAGTGAGCTGGCTTTATCTCTTCAACAAGGGAGGGATAGACGGTAGCCCTTTTCCCTTCCAGCACGCCAAACTTTGCCAGCGCGGTGGGTGCTGCACATATGGCACCTATCAGCTTTTTTTTCTCCTGCATATTTTTTATGAGCTTTTCTACCCTCTGGTCCTGCTTGAGCCTTTCCACACCACCCGCACCGCCGGGGAGTATGATTAGGTCAAGTTCATCAGGGTTGAGGCTGTCAACGGTTGTGTCGGGAACTATTTTTATGTTTCTTGCACTGGGCACTGGCTCGGGTGTGAGTCCCGCAATTATCACTTCCACGCCTGCACGCCTGAGCACGTCAATGGGTGCAACCGCTTCCACTTCTTCAAAGCCTTCTGCAAGGATTATGGCTACCTTTGGCATGTCAAAACCTCCTTACTTTATTATCTCCCTCTCCCTTACCCTCGGGTCTATGATAGCAAGAAGTATATCCGCAATAAGGTTTCCTATAAGCAACATTATAGTGCCAATGTATAGCCCACCCATAACAAGGAAAAGGTCCTGAGAAAGCACTGCATCCAGCATAAGAGTTCCAAGCCCAGGCCAGCCAACTATTATTTCAATCAGAGCTGCGCCCGAGAGAAGTCCTGCCACTTCGTAACCTATGAGAGTGGTAAAGGGATTCATGGCATTCTTGAAAATATGCTTTGTGATAGTCCACTGGGAAACAGCTTTTGCTCTGAGCATAACCACCATGGGGCTGTTCTTTATCTCTATTACACTGCTTCTCATGAGCCTTACAAGCCCGGCTGAAGACACAAGGGTCAGGGTTAGAACAGGCACAAACATATGAGAAGCCAGGTCAACCACCTTCCCCCAGAGACTTAGCTTGTGAAAGTCAGGGCTGTAGGGACCACCCACGGGTAATTGTCCTGTCTTGGATACTATTACAAGAACAATGAAGGCAAGGAAAAAGGAAGGAAGGGACATGAAGGTATAACTGTAAGCCCTTATTATCCTGTCAGAGAGCTTTCCCTCTCTTAGCCCGGCCAGCATACCGAGGGGGACAGCGATTAGCCAGGAGAAAATGGTGGAAGTTACCGTTAGCAGAAGAGTGTTCCATACCCTTTCACCTATTAGCTGGCTTACGGGAGCGTGGTACTGAAAGCTGTATCCAAGGTCAAACTTCAGGGCGGATATGAGCCACTTTATGTATTGCATGAAGACATTCTGGTCAAGTCCATACTGCCTTTTCAGGGCTTCTATGGTCTCGGGGGATATTTGAGGGTTTAGCTTTAGCTGGTCAAGGTAATCTCCGGGTGCCAGCTTGATGATAAGAAAAGACAGAAAGGTAACACCCAGCAGGGTAAGGAATGCCTGAAATATCCTGTAGGAGAGAAACCACAACATCAGAAGTAGTTGGCTATAAAGTGCCTGACTTCTGAGAAGTATCTTTCTATCTCTTCTCTGTGCTTGTTCTTTACATACCTGATGAGCTTGTAGTCATCCCAGTATCCCAGGAAGGGTATTCTGTCCCTTATAGAGTCTCTGTCCTCTATAAAATAGAGCAGTGCAGCAATAAAATCTTTCCTTGCTTCTTCTTTAAGGTCAAACTCCTCATCGGAGAGAATCCTGAAAAGGAGTTTTGCATCAAGTATGAGGTTTCTCACATATTCCATGGTTGGTGGCACGCGCCTGAGCTTTTCTTCAAGAAGGCTTCTCAGCTCCCTTGTGCCTGTTTCCCTGTGGTATTTCCTGAGCTTTTCTTCCATAGAACTTTTATTATAGCATTACTTTAGAGCAAAAACTGTCTTGAGAAGCTCTACAAAGGCAGGGTTAAGAAGTGTTAAACCGACCACCACAAGACCTATAAGGACTTTGAGGAGAAGTTCCACTCTGTCTATTCTCCGCCCAAGGTCAGATTCCACTTTGTTTATCCTATTTGTTAAATCTGCCTCCACCTTATCTATTATTTTCTCCAGCTCCAGTCTTAAAGACCTCATCTCTCCGTAAAACTCTTCTTTAGTAACAAGTTCCTTTTTGAGTTCATCCTTTATCTCTGCTTTTAGGAGAGGTTTTTGCTCCTTTACCTTCTCCTCAATGACCTTCAGACTTTCCTCAAGCACCTTTACAACTTTGTCTGCCTTTTCCTTTCCCAGTTCCTCTTCAAGGATCCTGTAGACCTCGTAGCTCACCGCCATGATTTTAAATTATAGCTCAACATCCAGCCTGTAAAAGCTATCCCTTCTAAACTCTTCCCTCTCACCAGGAAAGTCTCTCCTGTAATGCACGCCTCTGCTCTCTTCTCTCCACAGGGCTGAGTTGAGGGTTGCAAGGGCCACAAGGCTTATGTCAAGGAGCTGTCTGTTTTCCACGCTCCTTTCCCAGTTTTTCCAGCCCTCCAGCCATGTTCTGAGTTTTTCTATTGCCTCCCTGAGGCTTCCCTCCTCTCTCTCAAGACCACAGCTCTCCCAAATGAGCCTTCTGAGCTCTTCAAAGTTGTATGGGGGTTTCTGCCTCCCTTCCTTCTGAGAGGTGAAATCTGCATAAGAGGGTTTTAGAAATTCAAGGTCGTGGAATACTCTGTAGGCGGTTCTGTATCCGAAGACCACACCCTCAAGAAGAGAGTTAGAAGCAAGCCTGTTAGCTCCATGAACACCGGTGCAGGCACATTCACCCACCGCGTAAAGTCCGGGGAAAGTGGTTCTTCCATAAGAGTCCACTTCTATACCACCTATAAAGTAGTGAGCAGCCGGCGTTATGGGTATGGGCTGGATGTCCGGGTCATAGCCCCTCTCTTTCAGCATTGAATATATGGTAGGAAACCTCTGGGACAGGTTCATGCCCCTTTCCTTCAATGGTCTCATATCAAGGAACACCTCATCCCCCTCTCTGAGCTTCCTGTATATTGCCCTCGCCACCACGTCTCTGGGCTGGAGTTCATCAACGAACCTTTCTCCCTTCTGGTCCACAAGCACAGCACCCTCACCCCTTACCGCCTCAGATATGAGTATGTTTGTGTTCCTTACTACAGTAGGATGGAACTGAACAAACTCGGCGTTCAGGAGTGTTAACCCTTTCCTAAGGGCAATCCCCATTGCATCACCCCTTACTTTCACGGGGTTTGAAGTATGCAGAAACATGCTGGCTGCACCGCCTGTTGCCAGAACTAGGGCGGATGTCTTTATGAGCTTTAAATTCCCCTCATAGTAAAGAATCCCCTCCACCTTATCCTCACCCAGAACCTCTTGAAGCTCACCCATGATAACCCTTATGCCCATATCCCTGACCTTCTTCAGGAGAGCATCGTATATGGCCTTTCCTGTATAGTCTTTAACTTTGTAGACCCTCGGGAAGGAGTGTCCACCCTCTATGGTGGTATCCTCGTCAAAGGTAACACCCCATCTTCTGAGGTCTGCAAGCCTTTGAATACCCTCATCTACGAGAACCCTGAGCGTATCCTCCCTGCAAAGGCCTCTGCCCGCCCTCTGGGTATCAAGCATGTGAAGGTATGGGCTGTCCTGCGGGTGCACGGCACATGCTATGCCCCCCTGAGAGTAGTAAGTGTTTCCTATGCCCCTTGTGAGAATCAGGGGCTCAACGCCAAGCTCTTTGAGCACTATGGCGGTTGTGAGCCCTCCTATGCCACTCCCGCATACCACCACAGAGGCAGTCTCAGGGGGAAGCTTTGAGGTATCAAAGCTAAGAAAATACGCCATGCTTTCTGTATACTTCCACTATTAGGTCGGCAAGCCTTTTGGGGTCATGCCTGACAAAGTCCTCCTTCTCACCTATAAGGTCTTCCGCATAGACCTCTATTCCCTCCCTTGCTATCCTCGCTATGTCTGGAATAACAGGCTCCTGCCTCTGTGCCATGTATCTTCTCAGCACCTGGTCAGAAGGCATCTTGGTGTTTACCAAGGCCACATCTACCTTCTCAATGCCTGTGTATTCTCTAAAGGCCCTTATGTGGTCATAGGCAGTAAAGCCGTCCGTTTCACCGGGCTGGGTCATGGCGTTGACCACAAAGACCTTTAGAGCAGGAGAATGAAGGACTGCCTCTCTTATATCAGATATGAGCAGGTTGGGGATTATGCTGGTATAAAGGCTCCCCGGACCAAAGACCACCATGTCAGCAGATTCTATTTTTGCTACTGCATCTATGGGAGCCTTTACACCCTGAGGCTCTATCCATATCTTTTTGAGCCTGACGCCATCGGACTTTCCATATTCGGTTATTTCTTCCTCACCACAGAGCATTCTGCCGTCGCTAAACTCTGCACAGAGCTGAACGCTTTCAAGGGTTGCGGGTATTATCTCTCCCCTAGTCCTGAGTATCTGAGAGGCTATGTTTACCGCATGCATAAAACTGCCCGTTATCTCTGTGAGGGCAACAAGAAAAAGGTTTCCAAAGGCATGTCCATCAAGCTCTCCACCCCTGAACCTAAACTGAAAAAGTTCCCTTATTATCTCTTCACTTTCTGACAGAGCCACTATACAGTTTCTTATGTCCCCAGGAGCTGGCACGTTGTAGAGTTTTCTGAGCCTTCCGGTGCTCCCACCGCTGTCTGCCACAGTAACTATGGCGGAAAGGTCCTCTATTTCCCTGCCCACCTTTTCCTTGAGACCTCTCAGAAGGGTGGAAAGCCCCGTTCCTCCTCCTACGGCTACAAGCCTCATACCTACCTCCTTGAAATCTTCACAGGTCTGAAATATTTTAAACCATTATGGTAAAGCTGAACTTAAAGGAAATATTCAAGACCAGGAACAGGTTTTCGCAGAGCTACCTTTTCAAACCTGAGGATATAAAACTGCCTCCGGACCTCGGCGAGATAAGGGAGCCCATTAGCCTGTACGTGGAAATAACAAAGGAAAGGGGTGGATACAGGGTATACATGGAGATTGAAGGATATGTGGTGC
Organism: Aquificaceae bacterium; assembly: GCA_037481935.1. NCBI lineage: Bacteria > Pseudomonadati > Aquificota > Aquificia > Aquificales > Aquificaceae > Aquificaceae bacterium. The sequence continues at coordinate 71,028 of JBBFKQ010000005.1, forward strand.
TTGAGTGCAGCCGGTGCCTTACCATATACCAAAAGGATATTGGCAGAAGTGAGTCTATAAGAATAGAGCCATATCCCACCAGAGATGTGCTTTATCTGAAGCCCTCAGAGCTTGAAGTATCCTTTTTTGAAGATGAGGAGGCCTTTGACCTTACACAGCTACTCAGGGAGCAGATAATCCTCAGTATACCCACAAAGCCCTTGTGCAGCCCCGACTGCATGGCCGGTTTTCAGGAACAGCTTGAAAGCAGAGTTACAACGCTCGGTGACCTTCTTAAGAAGAGCAATATGTTATAATACAATCTTCACTATACCTTACGGAGGCTGTGAAATGGCGGTTCCAAAGAGAAAGACTTCAAAATGGAGAAGAGACCAGAGAAGGGCCCAGAATTTCTTCTCTAAGTTGAAGAGTGGGTCGCTCGCAAACTGCCCCAACTGCGGTGAGCTAATGATGCCCCACAGAGCATGCCCTTACTGCGGATACTACAAGGGTAGAGAAGTTCTCAAGACTTCATGACAAGAATAGCGGTTGACTGTATGGGGGGGGACTATGCCCCAGAGGAGATAGTAAAAGGCTGTATTCTTGCATACAGAGAGCTGGGCCTTGAAAGTGTGCTTGTGGGTGATGAGGAGAAAATAAGGCGTGTGCTCGAGAGGGAAAAGTTTGATAGTCTTGAGATAGTGCATGCACCTGATTTGGTGCAGATGCATGAACCACCCTCCAATGTGCTTAAAAAGAAGCTCTCTTCTCTCTTTGTGGCCGGTAAGCTGGTAAGAGAGGGTCTTGCGGATGGGCTTGTATCAGCAGGAAATACAGGTGCAGTTCTTACTGTAGGTAAGTTCGTTATTGGTTCTATTGAGGAACTGGAGCGTCCTGCCATAGGGGTTGCCCTTCCGAACCCTAAGGGGAAAACGGTCCTTATTGACGTGGGTGCTAATGTGGATTGCAAGCCAAAGCATCTTCTCCACTTTGCAGTCATAGGACACACCTACGCCGAGGAGATACTTGGTATAAAAAACCCCAGGGTGGGTATTCTCAGCATAGGAGAAGAAGAGGGCAAGGGCAATGAGCTGGTAAAGGAAACATACCCCCTTCTGAAGGCGAGCAGACTTAACTTTCTGGGCAATGCAGAAGGCAGGGACATATACGCAGGCACCTTTGATGTGATAGTGTGCGACGGCTTTGTGGGTAATGTTATACTCAAGGCAAGTGAGAGCCTTGGTTTTGCAGTGCTTCAGATGATAAAGGAAGAGGTGCAGAAAAGCCTCCTGGCAAAGCTGGGAGCAGTGCTTATGAAGCCTGCTCTCAACAACTTCAGGAAAAAGGCAGACTTCGCGGAGTATGGAGGCATACCCCTCCTGGGGGCTAAAAAGCCAGTCATAATAACCCACGGAAGGGCAAACGCAAAGGCCATAAGAAACGCCATAAGGGTTGCAAACGAATTTCTGACACATCACTTCAACGAAAGGCTTTCAGAGAACCTGAAAAATTTACTCCCACAAGAGGTAAAAGTCTGATGGGATTGACTATAAAGGGTATGGGCGACTATACGCCTCAGGAAGTGCTGACCAACTTTGACCTTGAAAAGCTTGTGGACACCTCCGACGACTGGATAACCACAAGGACTGGCATAAAAGAAAGGAGAATAGCAAAGTCCGAGACCCTGACTGAAATGGCTTACAGGGCAAGCCTTCAGGCACTTGAAGAAGCCGGTGTAAATCCAGAGGAGCTTGATGTAATAATTCTTGCAACCCTCACGCCTGACCTTGGCTTTCCCGCCAGCGCCTGTCTCCTGCAGGCAAGGCTCGGAGCTAGCAGGGCTTACGCCTTTGATATATCTGCAGCCTGCAGTGGCTTTCTCTACGGTCTTGAGATAGCAAACTCTATGATTTCATCCGGAAAGGCAAAGCACATACTCCTTGTGGGTGCAGAAAAGCTCTCTCAGATAGTGGACTGGACGGACAGGTCTACCTGTGTTCTCTTTGGCGATGGTGCAGGTGCAGTGCTTCTGAGTTCTGAAGGTGATGGTGAGCTTCTCTCTTCTGTGATGCGTTCCGACGGAAATTACTGGGAAATCCTTTATGCGGAGAGGTGTGGCTACATTAAGATGAAGGGAAAGGAGCTCTTTAAGCTGGCGGTGCGTTCCATGGCGGAGGTATGTGAAGAGGTCCTCCAGAGGGCTGGGGTTTCCATAGAAGAGGTGAGCCTTCTTGTGCCACATCAGGCAAACATAAGAATCGTGCAGGCTCTTGCCGAAAGACTGGGAGTGCCCACAGAGAAGGTATACTCCAATATACATAAATACGGAAACACAAGCGCCGCCTCCATTCCCATAGCTCTGCGTGAGGCATACAGAGAAGGAAGATTGAAGAAGGGCGACCTTGTTCTCCTGACTGCCATGGGCGGAGGGCTCACATGGGGAGCAAGCCTTCTGAGGTTCTGACTTGCGGTTTGATGCCATAGTTGTAGGCGGCGGTCCTGCCGGGGCCTCCTCCGCATACCACCTTTCCAGAAAGGGGCTGAAGGTCCTTCTCATTGAGAAAGAAAACCTCCCCAGGTTCAAACTCTGCGCAGGCTGTATTTCTGCGAGAGCCATTAGACTTCTGCCTGATGGATACCAGAGGTTGATACTTAACACCATAAGAGCCGGAAGGCTTGGATTCAGGGGCCTTGAGGAGACAAGAGCGGAGGCAGAAGGGGCTGTGGCCCACATAGTGGACAGAAGGGACTTTGACCACTTCCTGGTCTCAAAGGCTCTGGAGGCTGGTGCGGAGCTCCTCCGTGCAGAGTTTCTCGGCTTTGAGAGAGAGGATGAAGGCTACAGAGTATACACCTCATGGGGAACTTTTGAGGCAGACCTTCTTGTGGGTGCAGATGGCTTTTATTCAAAGGTGGCAAAGCTCTTGGGATACAGAAAAAAGAAATTTTTCAGAAGTCTTGAGCTCTTCACTGACGGGGACATGGAAGATGAAGTGCTGATTGAGACGGGGTATGTGGGAAGGGGATACCTCTGGGTTTTTCCTCATGGAGATGGCATAAGCCTCGGAGTCGCAAGCACCGGCAGGGAAGACCTGCTGAGAATTCTCAAGGATTACTCTGAAAAAAAGGGTATAAAATTCCACCATCCCAGGGGATGGCACATACCCTTTGTGGAAAGAGATGAAGACCTCCATGCAGGCAGAGAGAGGATACTGCTTGTGGGAGACGCCGCAAACATGACTGACCCACTTCTTGGCGAGGGAATATACTATGCCCTCTGGGGAGGTAAGCTCCTTGCGGAGGCAATAGTGGAAAACCCTTCGGAACCCGTAGGGGCCTACAGAAAAAGGCTGAGGCCCCTTGTGCAGGAGCTCGTGTATGCAGGAAGGATTGCAAGGCTTGCCTATGCCTTTCAGAGTATATCCTACAGAATGGGTAAGGATTTTGCTCTCAAGAGTTTTTATAAACTTCTGACAGGGGAGAAGAGCTACAGAGACCTTTACTGGAGAGGGTTGCCGGGCTTTCTAAAACACTTGACTAAGGCCTGGCTAGGAGGTATAATGAAGCCCCATGAGGGTGGTAATAGGGGCAGTGCTTCTGAACGTGGGACTTTCACTGGCAAACGCTGATGGAATTGTTCTAACCGCTCTGACCTACATGGAAAGACCCTATCAATTCGGTGCCAACGAGCTATACAGGATGGACTGCTCTGCCTTTGTTCAGAGAGTCTTTGAAGTAAACGGTATAAAGTTGCCAAGAAGCACTGCGGAACAGGCAAAGGTAGGAGTGCAGGTAGAACGGGACAGGCTAAGACCGGGAGACCTTCTCTTTTTCACCACCTACAGACCTGGACCATCCCATGTGGGCATATATTTGGGAAATGGTAGATTTGTGCATGCCAGCGAAAAGACAGGTATAACAGTAAGCAGAATTGATGAAACATACTGGCAGAGAAGGTTCCTCTTCGCAAGGAGGCTGGAACATAGCGCCAATGATTACGCAAGGCTTGAAGGAAGGCAAACAGCTCGCACCATAACCCCAGAGGGCGATGAGATTGGAGACCTCATCTTCATACTTTCTAACCGTTAATATACCTTCTTATCAGGCGCTCCCAGTTCTGCAGGGAATTAAGGTGGGCGTAGATTACTTTGAGATATCCCTTTTCTGAAAGCCATCTGAGGGTATCCCCAGAAAGTTCAAAAAGTCTTTTCTCATCCACCATGTTAAAGGAGACCTCTACCCCCTCATAGCTAACCCTCCCGCCCACCACAAGCCCAAGGTCAAAAAGAAGGTTGATAAACTCCTCTGTCTGAGCCTTACCCTCCTCAAGTTTGAGAGAGTAAACATAGAAACCCTGCTCAAAGCAGGAGTTTATCAGCTGACCCTCCCAGATGGGTTCTCCTTCCAGTTCAGAGAAGCCAGGGCAGGTAAGGTCAAGGGCAAGATAGCCTCCACTTATGAAAAAAGGATACTGCCTGCATGTGTAGGGCTTTTCCTCCTCTAGAAGACAGCCAACACCATCCTTTAGATATATACAGCCCTTCCAGTCTTCCTTTAGCCTGAAGTATGCACAAAAAAGCCTCTGCTCCTTGCCCTCCTGGTCTACTTCTATGTTTATGACCACTGGAAAATGTCTTGAGAGGGATACAACTTCCTCAAGAACTACAAAAGTTCTATCAGGAATAAGGCAACAGCTGTGGGGGCATGCACCTTTGAGACATGACCACTTGAGGTTTATGTGTTTTTCTTGGTCAAGAAGTATGGTATTGGAGAAGAGCTTCATCCACCCATTATCTCCTTTTCCTTAGCCTCTGCGAGCTGGTTTATCTCATCTATGTGTTTGTCAGTGAGCTTTTGTAGCTTTTCCAGAGCCCTCTTTATCTCATCCTCAGATACTCCCTCCAGCTCTTCAAGCATATCCTTCGCATCCCTCCTTATGTTCCTTACGGCTACCCTTGCCTCCTCCGCCATTTTATGGAGCATCTTGACAAGCTCTTTCCTTCTCTCCTGTGTAAGGGGCGGAAGTGTTATCCTGAGCACATTGCCCTGCCTCTGGGGAGTGAGGCTGAGGCTTTCCATTATTGCTTTCTCTACGCTTGACACGGCGTTTGCATCCCACAACTGGACGGTTATCTGGTTCACATCAGTTATACTTATACTTCCAAGCTGTTTCAGTGGAACTCTTGAGCCGTAATAATCAACTTTGAGCTCCTCCACCAGAGAGGTGCTTGCCCTACCAGTTCTCAGACCAGCTATTTCATTCTTAAAGTAGCTCACCGCCTTTTTCATGTCTTCTTCGACGCTCTTAAAAATATCCTCTATCATGCTCTAACCTCCTCTCGTGTATTCTTCTATCCTCCTCTTTGCAAGCTCCACATAGTCAGGGTTTATCTCATATCCCACATAGAACCTTTCACACATAAGACTTGCTATGGCGGTCTGTCCACTACCCATGAAGGGGTCAAGCACCACATCACCTTTAAAGGTGTATAGCTGAATGAGCCTGTAGGGAAGCTCAATGGGAAAAGGTGCAGGGTGCCCCACCCTTTTTGCGCTCTCACTTTTCATATACCACACGCTTCTCGTAAAACTCAAAAACTCTTCTCTGCTTATGGTGTTTTCTCCTGTAGTTTTTCTCTCAAAGAAGCCCTTTGAAAAGATAAGAATATATTCGTGCTCATCCCTTATCACAGGGTTTTTTGCACTAAGCCATGTGCCCCATGCAGTTGAAGGAGCTCCTCCCCCCTGTTTTACCCATATTATCTCACCCCGCATCAAAAAACCTATATCAAGCATATCCTGAATTATGTATGCGTGCAGAGGAATGTATGGTTTTCTACCGAGGTTTGCCACATTTATACACGCCCGCCCACCAGGAACAAGCACTCTATAAACCTCTTTCCAGACTCTTTTTAGAAAATCCCTGTATTCCTCAAGGCTCATATCCATGTCGTAATCCTTACCCACATTGTAGGGCGGAGAGGTTACCATGAGGTGGATGCTACTATCGGGGACTTCTGTTATGCTTTCAGAAGACTTACAGAAAATAGCGTTTTTTAATTCCTCCGGAAATGGATTTTCTACCTCCTTCTGCTTGCTTTCTAGATGCCCACTAAAATCAGTATATAGTCTTCTATTGTAAAAACTTGCCGAGTCGTGAGCTATCCTTCCAGCAGAGCCGAAGGAACTTGTCTTTGTGCCTCTTCTTAATCTTCTGCCCATATCTCTATCCAACGCGTATAAGGATTATAGTTAAGTTCTCCTTCTATTTTCCAGTCTATACTTATTTTAAACGGTGTTTTTTCTACACATGTTCTCAATGCATTAGCACTTATTTCTATGCCCCTTGGGTTCGTTCCCTGCTTCGGTAGTTTTATATATCCTTCTCTTCCAAGTTCCTCAAATACGGAATTTTGAATACTTAATGGTATATAAGCAAAAAATCCACTAAATCCCCAATTTATCTGCACAAAAAGAATATCTGAAGACGGGAGATAGCTGTTGTAAAATTCATTGACCTTATCCCAATCAACAGTCCACTTTAACTTAACACCTGAAAATCCTTTACCAGTCTTAGTTTTTATAGATATAGGGTTTGCGTGCCCCTCTATCTTAACATCCGCCTCTGCCTCATTTACTGGCATGTCATACAGAACCTTATCTTCGCCAAACCTGTATATAAGAAAAGCTATTATAGCCCTTTCTCTGAGCGTCCCAACCTCCATACCAGTGTGTCCGCCTCTGGACAGTTCTAACTCTGCTATCTTGAAGATGTAGGGCAATTTCTCTTTCAATTTCTTCACCGATGATTCCTCTTTAAATATCTGTGCCAAAAGGTCACCCATCCCTACCTCACCAGTGACCCCACCTTCTCCCCCATAATAGCCCTCAGAAGATTGCCCGGCTTTTTTATGTTTAGCACGAGTATGGGTAGCCTGTTCTCCCTGCACAGGGTCATGGCGGTATGGTCCATAACCTTAAGTCCCATGTTTATAGCCTGGAGGTAGCTTATCTCCTGTATGAACTCGGCATTGGGATTTTTAAGGGGGTCTTCCGTGTATATGCCGTCCACCTTAGTGGCCTTTATGAAAAGGTCCGCACCTATCTCCACCGCCCTGAGAGCGCCCGCAGTATCTGTGGAGAAAAAGGGGTTGCCCGTGCCTGCGGCGAATATTACAATTCTTCCCTTCTCCAGGTGCCGGATTGCCCTTCTCCTTATGTAAGGCTCTGCCACCTGTCTCATCTCTATGGCGGATAGAACCCTTGTGGGCAGACCTGTGAGCCTCTCAAGGGCAGATTGCAGGGCAAGGGCGTTTATCACCGTTGCCAGCATGCCCATGTAGTCACCCGTTGCCCTGTCTATACCTATCTCAAGACCCTCCACACCCCTGAATATGTTTCCACCGCCTATAACTATGGCCGTCTGAACACCTGCATCTACAAGGCTTTTTATCTCACCGCTTATATACTGCAAAAACCTCGGGTCTATACCAAATTCCTGTTCTCCAGCAAAGGCCTCACCAGACAGCTTTAGCAGCACCCTTCTGTATGCAGGTGCTTCCTCCATCAGGCACCACCCACCTCAAACCTCACAAACCTCTTTATATCTACCCCAGTTCCACTTTCCTTTATATACTGACCCACTGTCTTCTTCTCTTCCCTTATGAAAGCCTGCTCTAAAAGCACCTTTTCCTGATAGAACTTTTTGAGCCTTCCTTCCACCACCTTTTCTATTATGTTTTCCGGCTTTCCTTCCTGCCTTGCCTGCTCTGTAAGTATCCTCCTCTCTCTCTCAAGGGCTTCTGGGTCAACGCCTTCTATGCTCACAAACTCGGGCTTCATGGCTGCAATCTGGAGCGCCACATCCTGAACAACCCTGAGAACCTGCTCGCTTAACTCCGGTGCTTTGTAGTCTATGAGGACACCCACCTTTCCTATGCCATGCACGTAGGCGTGCACAAAGCCATCTGTATCGTATCTTACAAACCTTCTGAGCTGTATGTTTTCACCTATCTTGGCTATGGCAGATTTTATGAGGTCTGCTACTGTTGTGCTCCTGTCCTGACTGTATGCCTGAGTGGCTATGTCCTCACCAGTTCCAGCCCTGTTGGAGTTTTCCGGGTCAAGAGCTATATGCTTGGCAATGTTCAGGGCAAGCTCCACAAAGTGCTCGTTCTTAGCTACAAAGTCCGTCTCACAGTTGAGCTCTATGAGCACTCCAGTTTTTCTATCTTCAGAGACATAGGCGTAAACTATACCTTCCTTTGTTTCCCTCCCTGCCTTTTTGTCTGCCTTTGCAAGCCCCCTTATTCTGAGTATCTCCTTTGCCTTTTCCATATCGCCACCAGCTTCCTCAAGGGCTTTTTTACATTCCAGCATACCAGCCCCAGTCATTTCTCTCAGGGTTTTTACCATCTCGGCGGTTATCATCCTCATTCCTCCTCTGCACCTTTGTCAATGTATTCGTATTTCTCAGACATCTCCATAGCTTTCTCAAAGAGCACCTTCTCCTCCTCTTCTACTGCAATAACCCTTCTCTTTGGCACTTCCACAGCAGCTTCTCCGAGGCTTTCCCTTCTCTGTTTACCTTCTATAACCGCATCAGCTATCTTTGAGGTGAGAAGCTTTATGGATTTTATGGCGTCATCGTTCCCTGGCACGGGATAATCTATGAGGTCCGGGTCACAGTTGGAGTCTGCTATGGCAACCACTGTCACTCCCAGTTTTTTCGCCTCCTGGACTGCTATGGCTTCACGGACTGTGTCCACAACCCAGATTATGCTGGGAGGCCTTTCCATGTTCACTATGCCACCGTAGAGCTTCCTGAGCCTTTCCATCTTCCTCTTTAGCTCTCTTACCTCCTTTTTGGGAAGCACATCAAAAACACCTTCAGCCTCCATCCTCTCAAGGGTGTGGAGCTTCAGAATACTCTTACGAACAGTTCTGAAATTGGTCAGAAGTCCGCCCACCCACCTTTCGTTCACATAGGGCACACCAGCCCTCTCTGCCTCTTCCTTTATAACATCCTTTGCCTGCTTTTTTGTGCCCACGAAGAGCACATCAGCTCCCTGTGCCACGTTGTCCGCTATAAAGTGGTATGCCTGCTCAAGGAATACCACCGTCTTGTTGAGGTCCACAATGTGTATGCCGTTGCGGACGCCATAGAGGTATGGTGCCATTTTGGGGTTCCAACGGCCCCTTGAGTGTCCAAAGTGGACACCCGCCTCTAAAAGGTCTCTCATAGAAACTACTGCCATTTTCTCCTCCTTGGGTTTTGCCACCCTTTCCCAGACCCCTTATGGGGCAACCCAGTAGGGAAAGGTGCGGTCTTACAAAAATTATAGCATAAGCTGTTCCCTGCTGAAGCGGTATACTCTCTTGCAGAACTTGCACACCACCTCCGCGGGACCTTCACTGAGTATGTCTTCAAGCTCTTCTTCCTGCAATAGCATAAGACTTGAACGAGCAATCTCTTCACTGCATGGACAGTAATACTCCACCTCTTTCAGACCTATTAGCCTAGGCTCCATGCCCATGAGTATATGGATTGCAATGTCTTCAGGTCTCTGGTCTGCCAGCCTGAGGCTTTTCAGATTCTGTTCAAGAAGGGCTATGCTCTTTTCAGATACACCTGAAAGCACCTGCACAAGATAACCTGTAGCATATGCGAGGCCATCCTTCTGACTGAGAGCCATATCCAGATAACTTCTTGTCTGCTCAGACTGCTCAAAGTAAAAGGAAAGGGCTTCCTGAAAGTCTCTTCCCACCACCGGCACTATGCTGGTATAGGGTGTTCCAAGCCTGAGCTCTTTCACCACGCTTAGAGTGCCAGAGTTCCAGCATTCCTGTGGCTGCCCTTCCAGAAAACCCCTCACCCTGCCCTTACCATCTGCCTCAGCCACCACCACACCACAATCGTTCTGCACCTTGAGAAGAACCTTCTGAGGAGTTGCATGCTTTACAAGGGATGTGAGAAGAAGTGCCGATAACAGGGAATGACCGAGGGTCTCAAGACTTTTACCTTCAAGAGCGTGAACTCTTCTTGCTGTCTCTACGGTTCTCGTTGCTCGCAGGGCATAGACCCGAATCAGCTCTTCCCTTGGCACTGCTATTACCATATAGTCCTTGTCCTGAAAGTAGTTTTCAAGGTCGCTTCTTGTCTGAAGGTCCAGTTCTCTGAACATACTTATAAAGATAGCTCATACATTGAACCTGAAGTAGATGATATCTCCATCCTTAACTTCATACTCTTTGCCCTCAAGCCTCAAAAGTCCGAGCTCCTTTGCCCTTGATATGGAGCCGGCTTTTACGTAGTCTTCATAGTTTATGACCTCTGCCGCAATAAAGCCTCTCTCAAAGTCCGAGTGTATTTTACCCGCAGCCTGTGGTGCTTTGGTTCCCATTCTTACTGTCCATGCTCTCGCTTCCTTCTCCCCAGCTGTGAAGAAGGTTATGAGGTTAAGAAGTCCATAGGCTGACCTTATGAGCCTGTTTAGCCCGGGCTCCTCAAGTCCGTAAGATCTGAGAAGTTCCTCCTTTTCTTCTCTTTCAAGACCTATTAACTCTTCTTCAAGCCTTGCACATATAAGGACTGCGGGGGAACCCTCTTCCTTTGCGTATTCAAAAACTCTCCCGCTGAGCTCATTGCCTTCTGGCAGGTCAGACTCACTTACGTTTGCCACATACATGAGCGGTTTCACCGTAAGGAGGAAAAGGCTCTTTTTTGCATACTCAAGCACTTCTGAGGGCAATTCCTTTATGCGTTTCCTCAGAGGTTCCATATTTTCAAGAACTGCCTTTATAGACTCCAGCATTTCCAGCTCCTCCCTTGCCTTCTTATCTCCGAGCCTTGCGAGCTTTTCCACCTTTTCCAGCCTCTTTTCTACCGTCTCTATGTCTTTTGCTATTAGCTCAAGGTCTATTATCTGAGCATCTCTTATGGGGTCCACAGTGCCCTCCACATGGACCACATGGGGATTCTCAAAACATCTGAGCACCATGGCTATAGCATCTACTTCCCTTATATGGGCAAGAAACTGGTTACCGAGGCCCTCACCCTTGCTTGCGTTTCTCACAAGCCCCGCAATATCCACAAACTCTATAAAGGTAGGGGTGACCTTCCTCGACCTTTCAAGCTCCGCTATTGCGTATAGTCTTTTATCTGGAACCTCAACTGTCCCAAGGTTTGGCTCAATGGTGCAGAAGGGATAGTTGGCGGCAGCTGCCTTTGCAGACTGTATGAGGGCGTTAAAGAGGGTAGACTTGCCCACGTTGGGCAGTCCCACTATTCCCACGCTCAGAGCCATAAGCTATTAATTATAATCTAAGGGCTTACTTTATCAACTCACCGAGCTTGAATATGGGCATGTAAAGGGCTATGAGGATGGCACCCACTATCCCGCCTATAAAGACTATGAGCATGGGCTCTATGAGCTTAATCATACCTTCCACCGCCTTGTCAAACTCATCCTCATAAAACCTTGCTATTGTGTCCAGCATCTCATCCAGTCTTCCCGTATCCTCACCCACCCTTACCATGGCTATTATCAGCCTTGGAAACATTCCCGTCTTTTCAAGGGCCTTATGCATGGGCTCACCCTCTATGACCCCCTTCTTTGCAGACTCAAGGGCTTCTCTTATTATAACGTTCCCGGTTACCTGACCAGCTATTTCAAAGGCCCTTTCGAGCACCACACCGCTGGAAAAAAGGGCTGCCATGGTTCTTGCAAACTTTGCCATGGTGCTCTTCATTACAAGGTCACCCATTTTTGGAGCTCTGAGCATAAAGGAGTGCACCGACTTTCTGAACTGATAGCTATTGTTCATCAAGAACCTGAAGAGCAGAGAAAAACCTACCACAAAGGCAAGTATGAAAAGGAGGTTTGACCTTAAAGCGTTGGATGCAGCTATGAGCATCTGAGTTGGGGCCGGTAGTTCTCCGCCAAGGGATGCGTATATTTCCCCGAAGGTGGGAACCAGAAAGTAAAGTATGCCTGTAACTATGGCAGTGGCTATTATGACCACAAAGGTGGGATAAAAGGCAGCGCTCTTTATCTTGCTTTTTATCATCGCCATTTTTTCGTAGTAATCGGCAGCCCTTATCAGGGCAACATCAAGATTACCGGTTTCTTCTCCCACCCTGACAAGATTAACTATGAATTTGGGGAAAACAGCTGGAAACTCCGCCATGGAGCTGGATATGGGCCTTCCCTCGCTTACCATGGTAGCTACCCTTTTACTGGCATCCGCAAGCCTTTTGCTGGGTAGCTGTTCCCCAAGTATGTTGAGGGCATCTATTATATTCAGTCCTGCATTTATCATAGTTCCCAGCTGCCTGCAGAATATGGACAGGTCTCTGTCGCTAACTTTACCGCCTGTCAGGGCTGTAAGCGTGGGCGGCTTCTTCTCCTTCTCTTCCTCTCCCCTTTCAAGTTTTACTATCTCTATAACACTCAAACCCCTCTGTTGCAGGTCTGCTATTAAAGTTTCCTGAGTTGGATAGTTTACCTCGCTTTCCACAAAAGACCCTGTTTCGTCAAAAGCTCTGTACTTGAACCTTGGCATGTTCAGCCTCCTCTCTCAATCATTCTCTCCAGTTCTTTTATATCTGGTGAATACTTGTAAGCCTCTTCGAGAGATATAAGTCCTGCCTTGTAATGACCATACAGGGACTGGTTCATGGTCTGCATGCCTGTCTGAGCCTGACCGCTCTGCATGATGGCATAAATCTGTTGAAGCTTGTTCTCCCTTATAAGGTTTCTTATGGCAGTGTTTGGTATCATAAGCTCGTAGGCAAGGACCCTTCCACCACCAATCTTTGGTAGAAGCCTCTGTGATATGACTCCCTGAAGCACGAAGGAGAGCTGCACCCTCACCTGCTCCTGCTGTTCCGGAGGAAAAACGTCTATTATCCTCGTTATGGTGGATATGGCCGTATTGGTATGGAGGGTTCCGAAAACAAGGTGACCAGTTTCAGCAGCTCTCAGAGCAATCTCTATGGTCTCAAGGTCCCTCATCTCACCAACCAGTATGACATCTGGGTCCTCCCTCAGGGCTGCCCTCAGGGCCTCTGCAAAATTATGAACATCTTCACCTATTTCCCGCTGGTTTACTATACTCTTTCTGTGCTGGAACACATATTCTACCGGGTCTTCAATGGTTATTATATGGTAGGGAAAGGTCTCGTTTATATAGTTTATAAGTGATGCCAGTGTGGTAGTCTTTCCTGAACCTGTGGGTCCGGTGACAAGTATAAGACCCATGCTCTTGTGGCACAGGTCAAGGACCTTCTCCGTAAGACCTATCTCCTTTAGACTCATTATCTTGTATGGTAGTCTCCTAAAGGCGGCTGCAATTGCACCCCTCTGAAAAAAAACGTTTGCTCTGAAACGCCCAATATCCTTGACGCCAAAGGAGAAATCCACCTGTCCTTTCTCTTCAAGGGTTTTCCTGTGCCTTTCAGACATGACAGAGTAGGCAACTCTCTGAGTCATTTCTGGGGTTAATACGGGGTATTCAATAAGCTGTGTTATCCTTCCATCAACCCGCAGCACAGGTCTTGCTCCTGCTGTTATATGGATGTCTGAAGCGTTAACCTGGACAGCCTTTTGAAGTATATCCGCAAGCCTAACATCTGCGGGTGATACGGCGATCTTTTCAGTAGGTGTCATTTTATCCCTCCTTTTATAATTAATTATATGAAACTTCTCTATGAAGGCAAGGCAAAGAAAGTCTATGAGCTTGAGGGGGAGAAATGCCTTATATACTTCAAGGACACAGCCACAGCCTTTGACGCCACCAAGAGGGCTGAGGTTGAGGGAAAAGGTGTGCTCAACAATGCCATATCAAGTCTTATCTTCAAACTCCTTGAAGAAAAAGGCATAAGAACGCACTTTATAGAGCGTGTTTCTGAGAGGGAAATGCTTGTCTGGAGAGCCAGGAGGTTTGACCTGGAGGTGGTTGTAAGAAACATAACCGCAGGGAGTATATGCAAAAGACTCGGACTTAAAGAAGGAGAGAGGTTAAAAAGACCAATCGTTGAGCTCTTCTATAAGAATGACCAGCTACACGACCCTCTCATATGTTTTGAACATGTTCTTCTTCTTGGTATAACAAACAGAAGCACCTTAAGACAGATAACAGCAACTGCTCTTAAAGTGAACAGGATACTGAAGAGCTTCTTCAGGTCCCATGGGCTTTTGCTGGTAGACTTTAAGCTGGAGTTTGGCCTTCTTCCAGATAACACCCTTGCAGTGATAGATGAGATATCACCTGATACCTGCAGGCTCTGGGATGCCAGAACAGGGGAGAAGCTGGACAAGGACAGGTTCAGGTTTGACCTTGGCGACCTGCTGGAAGGCTATAGAAAGGTTCTCGAGAAGGTTCAGGGCGGGTAAAGTATGAGAACAACCCTTCCCATCTTCGACCATACTCTGTCCAGTTCCTTTGCACTGATGGGCTTGCTGGCTTCATAGCCCGTGTGAACGAAGAATGTTTCATCTTTGTATCCCACAACCACCATGTAGTGGGGCAAGCTGACCCACAGTTTTCCCAGGTCCACAAGCACTATGGGAGGGATTCCCTCCTTCAGATAGTCCCTGAGCTCCTGTAGATTTGATACTTTTAATGAGGTCTTGAAGCCCCTTTCTCTGGCATATTTTTCAAGGTCTGTGATGAGAGCGCCCTTTAGCTTTGGGTCATATACCCTTTGCCCAATCTCTTCCTGAGACACCTCTACACCATAATATGCAAGGACAGAACTCAGAGAAGCAGGACCGCAAAACTGGTCCCGCTGCTTAACAAAGGGAACATCCAGATTCTTGGAGAATAAAAAAAGGGGAAAAAGAAGGAGGAGCAGGAACATTCCTCACCTTATGATTATCTCCTTGTTGAGGAGTTTGAGGAGTATGACGATAAGAATTGCCACTATGAGTATACCTATGGCAAGACCAACTCCATCACCACCAGCTAAAACTCTATCAGAAGCCTTTGCCAGCATGTGTATCTGCTCGTCGCTCATTTCTGAAAGCTTTTTTTCCACCTCTTCCTTTGTTAGGCCGTATGCCCTCAGTTTTTCCTGAAGCTGTTTGCTTTCCAGAACCTTCTGTATTTTCGCCATTTCCTCTTCCCTGCTCAGGTTGACAGCCTCAGAGGCAGGTTTGGAGCCCACGAGCCCGGCCACTGCAGGAGCCGCGTTGAAGGCAAAAAACCATCCAGCTGCTCCAAGCACGAGCACAGGTTTTCTTAAAAATCCCAGCATCTTTCCACCTCCTTGTCAGTTTTCTCTAATTATATCAGAAGTGCTCAAGCTCAGGATTAAAGGGGAGTGTTCCGTATTTTGCCCCTTCTACTACCACCTTCCTCCCTTCAACCCTTACCCTTCCCTCTGAAATCCACCTTATTACCTGCGGGAGTATTCTGTGCTCGTGGGCAAGTATCCTTTCAGAAAGACTATCTTCCGTGTCTTCTGGAAGCACTGGCACGCATGCCTGTGCTATAACTGGACCATTATCCAGCTCCTCTGTTACAAAATGAACGCTGCATCCGCTTATCTTTGCT
Organism: Aquificaceae bacterium; assembly: GCA_037481935.1. NCBI lineage: Bacteria > Pseudomonadati > Aquificota > Aquificia > Aquificales > Aquificaceae > Aquificaceae bacterium. The sequence continues at coordinate 86,565 of JBBFKQ010000005.1, forward strand.
CCGTATTCCAGAGCCTGCCTCTGGGCATGCATTCCCTGAAAGGCTGGTATTAAAGAAGGATGTATGTTAATCACCCTCATTGGGAAGTGTCTGAGGAAAAGGGGGGAAAGCACACGCATAAAACCGGCAAGAACTATAAGCTCAACTCCGGCCTTCTTCATGGCTTCTACAAGAGCCCTCTCAAAATCCTCCTTGCTATCAAAATCCCTTCTCTTGGTAACTCTGTATGGAATTCCATGCCTTACACATCTGTCTATTGCCTGAGCACCCTCTCTGTCACATATGACAAGAGCTATCCTGTCTTTGAGCCTCCCCGCCTCAATGGAGTCTATGATTGCCTGAAGGTTTGAACCACGCCCCGATACAAGAACTCCTAAATTCATGTTATCATATTCTACTTCAAAGCAAGCCATAGAAGGAGGTTATAGAATGAACGTGGAGTTTATAGGTAAGGGTATTGAGTGGACTGACTCAATGAAGGCCTTTGTAGAGGGTAAAGTTGAAAGGTTCAACAGGTTTTTAAAGGAAGCTGAGGAGGACCAGGTAGAGATTGTTGTGACCCTTTCTACCTCAAGAGCAAAACAGAAGGACTTTGCAGGTGAGAGTAGGCCAACCCTTTACAGGGTTGACATGGACATATACCTGAAGACCTGGGGTGGCGGAGCTCTGCACGCCTGGGATGAGGACATTGACCCCTTTTCAGCCCTTGACAGGGTGATGGATGAGATAGAGAGACAGCTTATAAAGCTAAAGCAGAGAAGACATGAACTCAGACGCAGGGGTCACAAGATAAAGGAAGAGCTAATAATGGAAGAGATAAGACCCCATGAAGAGAGAGAAAGACCTCCTATTGTTGAAGAAGAGCTGGTAATAGAAAAACCCATGAGTGTGGAAGATGCGGTCTTTGAACTCCAGGGTTCTGGCATTTATTTCCTACCCTTTCTAGATATAGAAACGGGCACCCTGAGAATAGTTTACAGAAAAAGAGGTGGGAATTACGGAGTTATAAATACTAAATGCAGGGGGTTATAGAGGGGTAGCCCCTCAGGGGCATACTTCCCTCTCTTCAACCTTTACCACCTTACCATCCTGATAGTAGGTGGTCTTTACAATCCTGCAGTTACCTTTTGAAGCTACAGGCTCGGCGTATACTCTCTCTCTTCCATCCTCTGACTTATACTCCACTGGCCTGTTCTGCATGGCAGCCTCCCTTGAAGCCCTTGCCGCTATCTCCGTAATAGTTCCACCAATGACTGCACCCAGAGCACCACCTATCACAGCTCCACGCCACCTGTTGTTCCTGTCTATGAGGGCACCAGCTATGGCACCACCCACTGCTCCAACAGTTGCCCCCTCATAGGTTCTCTGCGTGGTCACCTGACCGCAGGAAAAAAGAAAGCCTGCGGAGAAGACAGTCAATAGAAACAGTGCCTTCTTTTTCATTTTATCACCTCCTTTCTTTACTTAATAATATACTCTCTTCCATTAAAACTTCCTTAAAAATGCTGATGGACTGCCATCCCCTCCGGTCAAGGTCATAATCAAGGCAGAGGGTGAAGTAATCCCTCAATTCCTCATGGTCATAACCTTTAACCTTAATCCTGCCCTGCTCAAGGTCATGGTAGAACTCTTCTCTTGACCTCCTACATTGTTCTTCTATAAAGCTGTCCAGCCAGACAGGGGCATCCTTTCTGACAAGGAAAAGAGCAAAGACAAAGGGAAGACCATGTAGCCGGAACCACTCTTCACCGAGGTCATAGACATAAGGCCACTTGCCGGATAACTTTTCCCTTATAGCCTCATCTCCTATGAGCATCAGAGCTTCGGCCCTGTGCCTTTCTTCCACAAGTTCTGGTTCATTCTGATAAACTTTTCTCACAAGGTAAAGGGCCAGCACTCTGGATGTCATGGATGCAGGCGTAAGATAGAGGCTTTTTATAAGTTCAATGGGCTCTCTTGAAAAGATAAGAACAGAACAGGCTCTTTTCTTGGAGGATATGGATACACCCGGCACTACCCTGTATTCCTCCGGGTGTAGTAAGAATTCAACGGAAGAGACTATTCCCGCCTGTATCTTATTTTCTCTGAGCCTTTTAACCAGGTCTGAGGGGTGTCCTTCAAGAAGACCAACTCTGGAGGTATCCCAGCGGTAAAACAGGGGGAGTGTATTCAGATAGCCCACTTTGCCAATCCTCAGCATTAGATTCGCTTTGATAGCTCTATAAAGTCCTGCAGTTTTCTGTATGCTTTGCCAGATTGTATGGATTCCTTGGCGATTTCAAGGGCCGTGTTCCTGTCTTCGGTGATACCTGAAACCAGGATTCCAAACATAGAATTTATTAAAACCATAAAATAAGCGGGTGAAACCTCTCCCTTAAGCACAGAAAGGACTATTTTTGAGCTTTCATCCACAGAAGACGCCCTTATGTATTCCACCGGGTAAGTCCTGAATCCCATCTCTTCAGGATGAAAGTCATAGAGGAAAACTTCCCCATCTTTCAGCTCTGCAATGCGTGTAGGGGCGCTTATGGAAACCTCATCCATGCCATCTTTACCATGCACCACGAAGGCTCTTTTTATTCCCACGCCCCTCAGGGCAAAGGCTACCTTGTCCACAAGATGGTCTGAAAATACTCCAAGAAGCTGTCTTCTTGCATCTGCAGGGTTTGAAAGGGGACCTATAAGGTTAAAGATGGAACGCAGTCCCACCTCTCTCCTTGGACCTATGACCCTTTTCATGGCTGGATGGAACATGGGTGCAAACATAAAGCCTATACCTATCTCCTCAATCATGGTCTTTACCTGCTCAGGTCCGAGGTCTATCCTTGCACCGAGGTGTTCAAGAAGGTCTGCACTGCCGCTTTTTGAAGACACGGACCTGTTTCCATGCTTGGCAACCCTTATGCCTGCACCCGCAAGCACAAAGGCTACAGCGGTTGACACATTGAAGGTCTCCGACATATCCCCACCTGTTCCACATGTGTCCACAAGGTTTTCCCTGTCCTCTACCTCTACTCTCGTTGCCTTTTCTCTGAAAAAACTGGCCGCCCCCTCTATCTCCTCAGGAGTCTCTCCCTTCATCTTTGTGCCCATTATGAAGGCACCTATCTGGGCATCGGTGGCTCTGCCTTCCACTATGTCTTCCAGCGCCTGCCTGACCTCTTCTCTGGTGAGGTTCTTGAACTCTGAAAGTTTTCTGAGCAGTTCCTTCATAAGCTAAGATTTTAAACCAGAGTATGTTTGAATTCTTCAAAGGATAGAGGGCTGGCCCTTTGAAAAGTTCAAACTTTCACCTTACTGAACTGTTTTATGATAAAAGACCATGGAGCTTTTGAGGCTTGTGAGGGCGTCGGGCTGAGCCAGTAAGCTGGGTCCGGCGGACCTGGAGGAGCTTGTAAAAGGGCTTGAGCTCTACGTGGACCAGAACACCCTTGTGGGTGTGGGCGATGATGCGGGAGTCTACTCTTTTGGTGGAAATGTCTTTGTGCACACGGTGGACTTTATAACTCCTGTAGTGAACGACCCATACCTGTGGGGTGCCATATCCACCGCCAACTCTCTGAGCGATGTTTACGCCATGGGATGCAGACCTCTGAACGCTCTGGCTATTGTAGGCTTCAACAACTGCGAGCTTGAAGTAGAAGTTCTGAAAGAAGTTATGAGAGGCTGTGCCGAAAAGTTGAGAGAGGCGAAGACAGTGCTTCTTGGAGGGCATACCATTGACGATAAAGAGCCCAAGTTTGGGCTTGCAGTCATGGGCGTGTGCGAGGAAGGTAAGTATCTCACTCAGCAGGGAGCAAAGCCCGGAGAGCTTCTTGCACTCACAAAGCCTGTGGGCGTGGGAATCCTCACCAAGGCTATAAAGGAAGGAAAGCTGAAAGAAAGGGATATAAGCCACGCCATAGAATACATGCTCATGCTAAACGACAGAGCCTCTCTTTTAGCAAGGGAGTTTGCCAGTGCATGCACCGATGTGACTGGCTTTGGACTTCTGGGACATGCCTACAACATAGCCAGAAGGTCAGGCGTAAGGCTTGCCATAGACTTCTCTGCTGTGCCAGTTTATGATGAGGCTGTTCACTTTGTAAGGCAAAAGCTCTATCCCAAGGGTGCCATGGACAACTATAACTTTGTGAAGGGACATCTCCTTGAGGATGGGCTTGAGTGGTGGAGGCTTCTGCTCCTTTCTGACCCTGTTACCTCAGGTGGGCTTCTCTTTAGCTTTTCAGAAGATAAGAGAGAGGAGCTTCTCAGGAGGGCTCAGGAGCTTGGTGTAAGTGTGTGGTTTGTGGGAAGGGTGGAGGAGGGAGAGGGGCTCAGGGTCTACCGCTCTTAGACTGTTCCCTCTCTTCTCAGGTTCTCTCTGGAGAGTATGTAGCTTTTTCTCATCATTGCCCTGTTGAGGGCATCCACAAAGCCGTTTACGCTCGCCCTTATTATGTCCACATCCACTCCCCTTCCACTGGCACGCACTCCATTTAGCTCAATCACAAGCCTTGACTCCGCCTGTGCATCCGTGTTGGGTGTGAGAGCCTTGATGGAGAAGTCCAGGAGCTCTGGCTCTATCTCCAGCGCCTTCTGTATTGCCCTTATTATAGCGTCCACGGGTCCATTGCCGGTGGATGTGGCGGTCCTTTCTTCTCCCCTGAAGGAGAGCACCACAGTAGCGGTTGGTAGAAGCCTGTCTCCCGTCTGCACCTGGTAGTGAAGGACTCTTATGGGCTCTTCCTCTTCGTGCTTTACAAACTCTTCATAAACAAGGGCTTCTATGTCCTCTTCGTAGACCTCCTTCTTCTTATCTGCCAGCGCCTTGAACTTTTCAAATATCCTGTCAAGGTCTTCCTCTGTGAACTCAAAGCCCATTTCTTTTAGCTTGCTCTTGAGGGCATGTCTGCCAGAGTGCTTGCCAAGGATTATGCGCGTTGAGGGAAAGCCTACATCCTCTGGAGACATTATCTCGTAGGTGAGGGGGTTTGCCAGCACGCCGTGTTGGTGTATGCCCGATTCGTGTGCAAAGGCGTTGTCGCCCACCACTGCCTTGTTGGGCTGGACAAAACTCCCCGTTATTCTACACAGAAGCCTGCTTGTTCTGTATAGCTCCTTTGTGTTTATGCCCGTGTAAAGTCCTCCAAAGAAGTCCTTGCGGACCTTAAGAGCCATAACGATTTCTTCCAGTGCAGCGTTTCCCGCCCTCTCTCCTATACCGTTTATGGTGCACTCCACCTGTCTTGCTCCGTGCTTTACCGCCATGAGAGAGTTGGCAACAGCCATGCCAAGGTCATCGTGGCAGTGCACGCTTATTATTGCCCTGTCTATGTTGGGCACCTTGTTCCTTATGCCCTCTATGAGGTCTGCAAACTCCTCAGGCACTGTGTAGCCAACCGTGTCTGGTATGTTTATCACAGTGGCACCCGCCTTTATGGCGGTCTCTATGACCCTGTATAGGAAGTCCCTCTGGCTTCTGGTGGCATCCTCGCAGGAAAACTCCACCTCATCCGTAAATCTACGAGCATACTCCACCGCCCTTTTTGCCCTCTGGAGCACCTCTTCAGGAGAAAGCCTGAGCTTATACTTCATGTGAATTTCTGAAGTGGCTATGAAGGTATGAATTCTTTTTCTCTCTGCAGGTGCGAGAGCCTGACCTGCCAGCTCTATGTCCTTCTCAAGGGCTCTGGCAAGGGAGCATATGACGGGTCCTTTTACCTCCTGCGCTATGAGCTGGACCGCATCAAAGTCTCCCCTTGAAGCGGCCGCAAAACCCGCCTCTATCACATCCACCCCAAGCCTTGCAAGCTGATGTGCCATCTGCAGTTTCTCTTCTGTAGTCATAGAAAAGCCCGGTGCCTGCTCTCCGTCTCTGAGAGTGGTGTCAAAGATGTATACCCTGTCCATTCCTTACCTCCTTGTAAATGATAATAATTTGCAATTCACTTTTTGTCAAGAGAAAGAGCAGAAGATATACACTCTCTCGTAGCAACCACTATCTCACCATCTCCACCGGAAAAACTCAAGGACCTGTCCGTAAGATAGCACACACCTGCAAGCCAGCAGGCAATCGCATCCAGCTCATCCTGTGAGTATCCTCTTCTCTCAAGTTTCAAGGGAAGGCTCATGTAAAAGCCCAGTATGGCAACTCTGTCTTTCCTGTCAAGCCCGAGAATATCGTAGAGCGCACCCGGAAAGGTTTCAAAGACCTGAGCTCCTCCTTTTCTCAGGCTCTCTGCCAGTCTCATGGCTCTCTCTGTGAGCATTCTCATTGGACCGAGCGTCACGGGGAAAAACCTGTGCCCGTGCTTTCTCAGAAGAAGGTCACACTCTCTGAAATGTGGACCCCTCTCATGGAGGCTTTTTCTTCCCGCTGGAATAGAAAGGGGGGCATCTATCATCACAAGTGAAAACCTGCTGGCAAGTTCAAGTATCTCTTCATCAGTGTATAGCACGCCCACCTTAAGCTTCCCCTCTTCCCAGTAGGCATAGCCCGTTTTTCTTTTTGGACTTCCCGCAAGGTCAAGACCGAGGATTTTCTCCAAGCCTCTCAAGGTATTCCCGTATACCCTCCTCAAGGCTATACTGGGGTTCGTAGCCAAGGAGCCTCTTTGCCTTTGAGATATCCGCTTGCGTGTGATATTGATAGAAGTCGTAGGGGCAATCAAAATACTCAGGCTGATAGTTCATACCAAGATAGTAGTTCAGTATAGAAACTATCTCGTTAAAGCTCCGAGCCTGACCGGTGGCTATGTTAAATATTCCAGAAACATCCTTCTCAAAGGCCAGAAGGTTTGCCCTCACCACATCCTCCAAGTAGACGAAGTCTCTCTTCTGTTCTCCCCATTTAAAAAGTCTAGGACGTTTACCCTCTTTCATCTGTCTGTATATCTGATAAACCATACTTGCAGTCTTTCCCTTATAGTGCTCTCCAGGACCGTAGACATTGAAGTATCTCAGACCAACAACCTGAACCTCTGTGTGTCTTTCCATAAAACCCATGGCTATCCTGTCCATCATGAGCTTGGAAAAGCCGTAGATGTTCTCCGGCTTTAACCCCTCCTCTTCCCTCATTGGTGGGGGGGTGTTGCCATAAACTCCTGCAGAGGAGGCATAGATGAGTTTGGCTTCCCAATGAAGGCAGGCATCGAGTATATACCTCATGCTGTCTGCATTGACACTGAGCATTCTATTCTGGTCCATAACTGTCGTATCCGTTATGGCTCCCTGATGAAAGACAGCATCAAAGTGATGGCTATTCTTGAGCCATTCCCAGAGATGCGGGTCTGATAAGTCCCCCGTTATAACTTCACCGCTGAAGCCCACAAGGTTTTTAAAGTGTCCAGAAGAAAAATCGTCAAGCACATAAACCCTTGAAACCTGGTATTTTTTCTCAAGAGCCTTTGCAAGATTTGAGCCTATAAAGCCAGCACCACCGGTAACCAGAAATCTCATTTTTTCTTCCTCTTCTTCTGAGACTGCGAGGGCTTACCCTTGAAGGTCAACTTCTTTATTATGTAGGTCTGTCCAAGGTTAAAAACATTGTTGAGAGTCCAGTAGAGAACAAGACCCGCAGGAAAACTGGCAAAGAGGAAGGTGAAGACCACAGAGGTTATTATCATTATGTAATTCTGGGATTTTTCTGGGCTTGGGCTTATGAACTGCTGGGCTATCATGGTGACACCCATCAAAATGGGCAGTATGTAGTAGGGGTCTTTCTGAGCAAGGCTCTGTATCCAGAGAAACTTGGCAAGCTGAAGGTCTGTGGTTATGGTGAGAACTTTATAGAGGGCAAAAAATACAGGTATCTGAAGGAGTATGGGAAGGCATCCCGACATGGGATTGAAGCCCACCTCACTGTATAGCTTCATCATTTCTTCCTGAAACTTTGCAGGATCGTTTTTATACTTCTCTTTGAGCTCCTGCATCTTTGGGGCTAGCTCTGCCATTTTGCCCATGGCAACCGTGCTCTTGTATGTGAGGGGGAACATGAGAAGCCTCACAATAAGGGTCAGGGCAAATATGGAAACAACCCATGAGTGAAGATGCTCGTATATCCAGTACATGAAAATGAAAAGAGGCTTGACTATTAGCCTTAAGGTGCCAAAGTCTATCACATCAGACAGACCTATTTCTCTGAGTCTTGAATACTCCTTGGCACCCGCGTAAAAGATTAATTCACCCCGAGGCTTCACCAGTGTAAGAGTCTCCTGTCCCTGCAGTCTGTATATGGCAACAGCGTCTATATTCCCAGAAAAGCCCTTGAAGTAGTATCTGCTCTCCTCACCTGCAAAGCCTATCTGTCCAGTTATGAGCTCCCTGCCCTCAACTTTTTTAGGGTCTAACCTTTCCACCTTATCACCTATCCTAATTACTGGACCAGAGTGGGTAAAGAAGTCATCCTCTTTGACGCGCATGCCTGAGTTTACAAAGACAGGGGGCAGTCCACTACTTTCCAGCCTGAGAGTAAAGTAGTTGCCTCTGTATTCAAGAATTTTTCTTAGCTCAAAACTTCCCGACTTGAGGGTGGCAATTATTTTATTGCCCTCGGTCCTTATCTCGTAGGGTGAGAAGTTCAGAAGAAGGTCAGTCTCTGGCTCACCTGTGAAGACCTCAAGTGGATATATGCCAAGCCTTTTCTCCTCATCGGTAATCAGTTCCTTCCCATATCTTCTGTCTACAAGGCTCACAACCCTCGCACCCTCCTCCGAGAGCACGAGAATAAACTTCTCAAAGTCAAAGGTCTTCAGAGCTCTGGGCTTTCGCTCCTCTCTATTTGTTCCGAGGAGGAGGGATGGAACCTCCTGAGGCCTTTCTTCTACCTTCTCCTGTGGTTGTGGTGCTGGCTGAGGAGCAAAGAAGATGAGGTATGCCTGGTAACCAAAAAGAAATAGAGTCATTACCGCGAAGATTACCAGCAGTCCTCTTAAGTCCAAATCCTTCTTTTCCATCAGGGATAGTCCACTCCACCCTTAGAAAAGGGGTTACACCTTATAATTCTCCATATAGCTTTGAGCATACCTTTAACAACTCCATGCTTTTCAACTGCCATTATGGCGTAGTTGGAGCATGTGGGATAATACCTGCAACTTGGTGGATAAAGCGGCGATATAAAAATCTGCCAGAGTCTCAAAAATCCAACAACCGCCTTCTTCAAGGTGTCAACCTTTTCCTTCCTTTCTGCCTTCTCCTTTTAATAATAGACCTTCCGCTCTTAGTTTCCATTCTGGCAAGGAAACCACTTTTGCGTTTACGCTTCAGGTTTGAAGTTCGTGTTACATTTCTCTGAGTTGCCATCCTTAACCTCCAGAATCATAAAAGGGGGAGGACCCCCTCACTTTACAAAGAGAAGTATTATAGCCACAAGCAGGGCGTAGAGGGCAAGAGTTTCTATGAAGGCAAGACCTATGAACATTATAGTCTGGAGCCTTCCACCAACTGTGGGGTTCCTTGCTACACCTTCCTGTGTGCCCCTTATGGCATGACCCATACCTACACCAGTCCCCAGAGCTGCAAGACCTATGGCAAGACCTGCACCCAGGAACATGAGACCCTGCCTGAGGTTTTCCCCCTGTCCGGGCTCCGCCGCCAGAGCAAATGCAGGAGCAAGCAGTGCCAGAGCTGTCATGAGTCTGGTTTTCATGTTTCCAACCTCCTTTGATTTATTTTCAGTGTTCTTCATGGGATACAGCACCCGCAAGATAAACAACTGAAAGTATCATGAATATGTATGTTTGTATAAAGACTGCAAGGAACTTTATGGCTATTATAAATAGCAAGAAAATGGGAGAGACTGCCATAGTAAATGGATTCTTAATCACAAGCCCCACTAGGACCACCAGCAACAAAGCCCCACCCTTCATGTTGGCAAAAAGCCTGAGTGTAAGGGTTATGGGTCTTGCCAAGTTAGAGATAATCTCTATTACGAAGAATACGGGAGCTAGATATGGATTGGGACCAGCGAAGTGCTTGAGATAACTAAGCCCATGAAGTCTGAACCCCTCGATGTTGTATAGTATAAAAACTATAAGAGCAAGCGCAAGGTTCGTGTTTACATTACCAGTGGGGGCTTCAAGCCCTGGCACCATACCAAGGAGGTTTGAGAAGAAAACAAAAAGCCCTATGCTTGCTATGAGGGGAACATACCTGAGGCCCTCATGTCCCATATTTTCAAGAACCATACCTCTGACAAAACGCACATAACCCTCCCAGAAGGCCTGAAACTTTGAGGGTTTGAGGGAAGGCTTCCCTGCCAAAGAAACGAGCCCAAGGGAGATAGCCATCGCGAGCACACCAAAATAGACATGACTCAGATTTAGCTCTTGCATGGCATAGAAATTATACCATAAAATTCCATGCATGCATTACAGAAGTCCAGAAGATAGTCTGATAGAGCTGAACACCACCCCTGAAGGGCTCAATGAAAGGGAGGTAGAGAAGAGGCTTGCCCTCTTTGGCTATAACACACTTAGGGAAGAGAGAGAAAGCAAGCTCAGGGTGCTCGTAAGGCAGTTTACCAGCCCTTTTGTTCTTATACTTCTCATAGCCGGGTTTATCGCCTTCTTTCTAGGAGACCTGAAGGATGCACTGGTAGTGTATGGTATTCTCTTGGTGAATGGGCTTCTGGGCTTTTATCAGGAACTCAGAGCCATAGCTTCAATAGAGGCTCTTAAGTCCCTGACCGCCCCTAAGGTAAGGGTAATAAGGGAAGGTAGAGAAAAGGAAATAGACGGCAAAGAACTCGTGCCAGGAGACCTTGTTCTGCTGGGTGAGGGAGATGTGGTGCCAGCGGACATAAGGCTCATAGAAAGTGCAGGGCTCATGGTGGATGAAGCCATGCTCACAGGAGAGTCCTTACCCGTTGAAAAGGAGGCTGGCACGGTGCTGGCGGAGGATACACCCCTGCATGCGAGAAGCAACTGTCTTTATAAGGGGACAACGGTGGTAAGGGGTAGGGGGCTTGGTGTAGTCTTTGCCACTGGAAGGAACACAGAACTTGGCAAAATAGCCCAGAGGGTGCAGGAAAGGTCTCCGGAAAGCCCCCTGACAAAAGCCCTGAGCAGCTTTGGAAAAAGGTGGATATTTATCCTGCTTGCACTTCTCTCCCTGCTCGTGGCCGTGGGAGTTCTTCAGGGCAGAGATGCAAAGACCATTGTTTTCTTCGCCATAGCCCAGCTGGTGTCTGCGGTTCCTGAGGGTCTTCCAATCGTGGTTACCATAGCCCTCGTGGTTGGTGCAGTGAGGCTCTCAAGGGAGAAGGTTCTCGTCAAATACCTGCCAGCTGTTGAGACCCTTGGAAGTGCCACCTACATATGCTCCGATAAAACCGGCACTATAACTCTGGGTAAACTCAGCGTTAAGGAGTATGTTGCCTATGATAAAAGAAGGCTTTTTATCGGTGCAGCCCTGTGCAACGATGCAGACGGTCTGAGGGGTGACCCTCTGGAACTGGCCCTTCTGGAGTGGCTGGAAAAAGAGAGAGTAAACTGGGAAGCACTGAGAAAGGGATACGAAAGGGTATGGGAGCATCCCTTTGACACAAAAAGGAGGCTTATGGCAGTTATCGTATCTGACGGCTCAGGTGCTTTTGATTTCTACGTAAAGGGTGCTCTTGAAAGCCTTGCAGGCATGTGTGAGAAGGGTTGTCCTCGGGAAGTCCAGCAGGCTCACGACAGGCTGGCGGAGGAGGGGCTGAGGGTTCTGGCTTTTGGACATACAAAACTCAGAGAGATACCAAAAAGTGTGGATGATGTGAGGATTGACCTTGTTGGCCTTGTTGGGTTTCTTGACCCTCCAAAAGAGGGGGTCAAGGAGGCGGTTGAAACCGCAAAGACCGCAGGCATAAGAGTAATCATGGTTACCGGGGACAATCTACTGACGGCAAGGGCTATAGGCAGGATGGTTGGGATTTATGGAGAAAATGACATAGCCATAGAGGGCAAGGAGCTTGAAAAATACAGCGATGAAGAACTCTACAACCTGCTTAAAAAAGTCAGCGTTGTGGCAAGGGCAACACCGGAGGACAAATACAGGATAGTGAAGGTTCTACAGTCAAAGGGTGAGATAGTGGCAGTAACTGGTGATGGTGCCAACGATGCACCCGCTCTCAGGGTGGCAGACCTTGGCATTGCCATGGGCTCAGGGTCTCAGGCGGCAAAGGACGCCGCCAAGATGGTCATAGTGGACAACAACCTTGCCATAATAGTGAACGCAATAAGGAGGGGCAGGCTCATCGCTAAGAACATAGCCAAAGTTATAAGGTATTTACTCTCTGCCAACTCCTTCCAGATTTTTTACAACTCCATGGCCATAATCACGGGCCTCCCTCTTCCCCTCTATCCCACCCAGATACTCTGGATAAACCTCGTCACCGACGGTGTTCAGGATAAAGCCTATCCCTTTACAAAGTATGAAGGCAATCCAATGAAGGAGAAGCCTAAAAACCCTGTGAGAGTGTTCATGGGCAGGGAGCAGTTCCTTGCAGTTGCCTACAATGGACTTCTCATGGCGGTGATGCACTACTTTCTTTTCCTTTACCTTCTAAAGTTATACCCCTACGAGACTGCACTGACTATTAGCTTTACCTCCGCAGTGGTAAGTCAGTGGGCAGTGGGCATTCAGGAGGTGGGGGAAAAGCCTTTTTTCAGGAACCCTCTTGAATATATCAGGTTGAACCCTTACGTTTACCTTGGTATACTACTTGGAGCCTTCCTTCAGCTTCTTGCGGTAACCATTATTGCGGATTATTTCCATGCAGTCCTTCTATGGCCAGAACATCTGCCCTACGCCCTGGTTCTGCCCCTTCTTACCTTTGCAGGAATAGAAGTGAGAAAATGGCTTCTTTACTGGAAAAGATAGGTCACCAGCTCTTCCACAGGTAGCCTTCTGAGAGATTCAATACTGTAAGGCCTTTCCTGCTCTGGAATCTTTATGCAGTCGCATTCCATAGACTTCCAGCGGTTAAGAACCAGCTGAACACGCATATCTTTTAGCCTGTTTTCTATATCTCTGGCTTCCTGCATAGACAGGGGCTCTTCGTTCGCCACTGCAAAGACCACAGTTTTTTCCCTGAAGATTTTCACAAGAGTGTCCAACCGTTTTCTTCTGTCCTCTATAAGCTCCGAGAGTCCATCTCTTCTTCCCATAAAAGCCTCTACCTTTCCCCTTTCCTCCGCCACCTTTTTTAAGAACTCAAACCATCCACCAACCATATGGGCGGTCTCAAAAAGCCTGAGCATCTGACCTGTGGGGGCAGAGTCCACGATTACAGAGGGAAACTCCATACAGTAATCCACAATTCTGTCAAGCACTGCGGTCTCAAGGGCTGTGGGGGAGTTTTTGAGATACTTTACATATTCCCTTATGCCAGACCTGACCCTAGGCAAGATATCAGTAAGGGCAGAAAGAACCCTGTCTGTATACTCCTCCACAAGCCTGCTGGCATCAAGTTCAATAGCAAAGAAGTTTTCCTTCAACCTCTTCAAAGAGGGTCCCACCTGCACGCCGAGTATACCAGAAAGTGAGTGAGCGGGGTCAATGGAGACAAGAAGAGTTTTCTCCCTTTCTGATAGCCTCAGGGCTGTGGCACAGGCAAGAGTGCTTTTTCCCACACCTCCCTTACCTCCAAAGAATACAAGCCTCTTCAACAGCACGGCAGGAAGTCTAAACTGACCATCTCAAGTCCAAGACTTTTGTGCCAGAGATGGAACTCCTGAAACATGTAAGGGTAGAGGTCAAGGACATAAATGCCCAGAGGATTGTCGAGCCCAAAGTAATCAAGAAAAAGAGACAGGAGAAGGAGGTCCCTTGTGTAGGAATAGGAGACCTCCAGCGGTTTTTTAAACTGCAGGTCTATAAAGCCTTTTAATATATCCCTCATTTAAGGCTGAGCACCCACCTGGCGAGGTCCCTTGCCTCCTGCTCCGTAACATTTTGTGGGGGCATAGGAACCTGACCCCACACACCCACACCGCCGTTTTTTATCCTTTTAGCAAGTTCCTCCTCTATGTTGGGCTGTCCTGCAAACCTCTTTGCAACATCCTTAAAAGCAGGTCCGACCTTTTTGGCGTTTATGTCATGACAGGCAAAGCATCCCTTCTGCTGGGCAAAGGCCTGCATGTCCTTGACCTGAGCAGTTGCTTGGGGAGCTGGTACTTTAGCCTCCTGCTGTGTGGGCTTCTCTTCTGCCTTTGGTTGTTCAGCAGGCTTTTGTTCTGCCTGAGGCTGTGCCTCCTGCTGAGCTGGTTTCTGCTCTGCCTGTGTAGCAGGCTGCTCAGTTTTGGGCTGTTCTGCAGGTTTCTGTTGGCAAGAAAAGGCAAGCACCGCTCCAGAAACCATAGCAAAATAGATGAACCCTCTCATCGCCAGACCTCCTTGCTTTAATGAAAAGAGTATATGCCATGAAAAATTAAAATTTGATGAAAATTTGGCTTATAATCTTTAGCCATGCTGGAAACAAGGGAGATAATGGAAATCCTGCCTCACAGATACCCTATACTTCTCGTTGACAGGATAATAGAGATTGAAACTGGAAAAAGAATAGTGGGACTCAAAAACGTATCCGCGAACGAACCTGTCTTCCAGGGCCATTTTCCTGGCTTTCCTCTTATGCCAGGGGTATACCTGCTCGAAGCCATGGCTCAGGTGGGGGGAATTCTTATGATAAAGTCCCTGGGGCTTGAGATAGGGAAATATGCAATAGTCTTTGCTGGAATTGACGAGGCAAGATTTAAAAGACCAGTGTATCCCGGAGACCAGCTCCTCATGGAGCTTGAGGTTATATCCCTGAAGAAGAGTCTTTCCAAGATGAAGGGCACCGCAAGGGTAAACTCTGAAGTGGTGGCCACCGCAGTTCTGTATGCGGCAGCCAGAGAGCTTAAAGACTTAAGACGCTGAGGCCTCCTCAAGGGCTTTCAGCCCCTTACTTGTCAGGGTATAGGCATCAGCCTCTACCTGAAGAAAGCCTGCCTGAGTTAGCTCCCTCAGAGAACTTCTTACTTGAAAGAGAGGGCGGCCCGTTATCTGAGCCGCTTCCTGAGGGCTTACCTTACCCTTATCCTTGACAAGCTTGAGAAAGGACAGAGCCCTTTCGGAAAGCTTTCCATCCGGGCTTACGCATCCCATGCTCATGGCTTACCCCAGCTTTTTCTTGCAGAAATACCAGTCTGCGCATTCGTAGCCATCCCTGAGCCTCTTTATCGCATCCTCATAGGTGACTGGTGGCGGCACGATTACCTTGGTGTTTTCCTCGGTGAATTCCCATGTCTGTGGTGTGGGCACCCAGTCTGCAGGTGTAGCCACTCCATGCGCATCTGCGGTCTGGAGGGCATCTATGAGCCTGAGTATCTCTCTCATATTTCTTCCAGCAGACAGCGGGTAGTAGATTATGGCTCTTATCTTTCCGTTTGGGTCTACAATGAACACAGCCCTGACTGTGGCGGTGGAGCTTTCCCCGGGGTGAAGCATACCGTAGAGCCTTGCCACTTTGCCGTCAGCATCCGCCACTATGGGGAAGGGTATATCCACGCCCAGTTTTTCCTTGATATTCATCACCCATGCGATGTGGGAGAAGTTGCTGTCAATGCTCAGCCCCAGAAGCTGGACGTTCCTCTTCTGAAACTCTTCGTAGAGCCTGGCAAAGCCCATAAACTCTGTGGTGCATACAGGTGTAAAGTCTGCTGGGTGTGAGAAGAAAACAACCCACTGACCCTGAAAGTCCTCAGGGAATCTTATAGGCCCCATGGTGGTCTGGGCCTCAAAAGCGGGTGCCTGGTCTCCTATCCTTGGCATGCTGACTACCTGCTCCATGTTTCTACCTCCTTAAAAGAATTTTGATATATAGTATTATAAGTATATGCGAATAATTTGCAAGATGACGAAAATCATAATAACTAATGAAATTTGACAGAACCTATACTACACGCTTAAGAAGCGCCAGAAGGTTCTCCACCTTTTCCCTTTCTTGCATCAGTTCCGCCAGGTTTTCCCTTGCCTTCTGCACCTCCTCCTCTGGAGCCCTTTTGAGGAAGTTTTCGTTGCTGAGCTTCTGCTGGAGGCTCTGAAGGGACTTTTCTATCTCAGATAGCCTCTTTGAATAGGAGCTTATGAGTTCTTCCACTTTTATGCCTTCTTCCACTGGCAGGTAAAACTCAAAGTCCTTAGAAAAGCCTGCAACGCAGTTTGATGGTTCCTCAACCACCTCTTCAAGGCTTTCCAGCCTGGCAAGGCTAAGGATGTGGGGCAGGAATTCGTGCACCAGCTGTCTGCTTTCGCCAGCTCTGTAATATAGCTTAACCTTCCTTGAAGGCTCAATCCTTAGGTCGCTCCTCAGAGACCTTATGGAGGATACAATTTCTTTTATTCTTTCTACCTTCTTCTCCGCCTCTTCATAGACCTCTTTAGGGTTAAACTGAGGATAGTCGGTCAGGGATATACTCTCTCTGTGTGCAACTGGAAGGTTCTGCCACAAGTCCTCTGTAATAAAGGGCATGAAGGGGTGCAAAAGCCTGAGGGTTTTTTCAAAAACAGTAAGCAAGGTTGCCTGAACGGTTATCTTTTCAGCCCTTATCCTCTCATCCTGCGCCCTTCTCTCTTCCTCTGGAAGGTTCTCATCCGGCTTGGCGTAGAGCCTGAGTTTTGAAAACTCAATATACCAGTCGCAGAATTCACTCCAAACAAACTCGTAAAGCTCTCTCGCCGCCTCTGAAAACTCGTATTCTGACAGAGCCCTGTTTACCTTCTCTGCTGTTTTGTTGAGCCTGGTTATAATCCAGAGGTCTTCAGGTCTGGGGGGTGCAAAGTAGGGAAGGCTGGAAAGAAGGTCTGGCTGGAGGTTCATGAGGATAAACCTGCCTGCGTTCCAGAGTTTGTTGGCAAAGTGCTTGTAGCCCTCAAAGCGCTTTTCAGAGAGCCTTATGTCCCTGCCCTGCTGGGTAAGTATGGCAAGGGTAAACCGCAGGGCATCCGCACCGTATTTTTCCACTATGTCAAGGGGGTCTATCACATTTCCCTTTGTCTTTGACATTTTCTGACCCTTCTCGTCCCTTATGAGAGCATGGATGTATACATCCCTGAAGGGAACATCTTCCATGAAAAAGGTGCCCATCATCACCATACGGGCAACCCAGAAAAAGATAATATCAAAGCCCGTCACAAGAAGGTCGGTGGGATAGAGCTTCTTGAGGTCTTCCGCCTGCTCGGGCCAGCCAAAAACACCAAAGGGCCAGAGAGCTGAAGAAAACCACGTATCCAGCACATCCCTTTCCTGCACCAGCCTTTCAGAACCACACTTCTTACATCTGAGAACAAAGTGGTAGGTCTTTTTCCTACTGTCATACCTGTATCTACTCTTCTTCTCTGTGAGTATGGCCATAGGGTTAAGGTCCTGAGTAAAAAACAATCTCAGGGAGTTGGCATCTACCTCTGTGGAGTGGTATCTGTGGAAAGCAAACTTCTTGTAAAAGTCAAGAACGGTCATCTCTGGGTGGACAAAGCTGGGGGAGTTGAGAATCTGCGAGACCTCTTCCGGGGTAAACTCCTCGCTTATTTTGCCATCCGCTATGAGGTTAAATATGAGCTTGTCGTAGACCCTGTCAAAGTCTTCGTCGGTAAACACATTCTCGTGTCCGCAATCCTGACAGTACCAGACTGGTATTCTGTGCCCCCACCATATCTGACGGGATATGCACCAGTCCCTGAGGTTTTCCATCCACCCAATGTAAATCTTTGCCCAGTTCTCCGGGATGAACTTTATAAGCCCTTCTTTTACCACTTTTATGGCGGTATCTTTTATCCTCGGGTCTGAGACCTTCAGAAACCACTGGGTAGAAACAAAGGGCTCAAGAACAGTTTTACAGCGGTAGCACTTGCCCACCGCATGCCTGTGGCTTTCCACCTTTTCAAGAAGTCCAAGAGCTTCAAGCTCCTCCACGATTTTCTTTCTTGCCGTGTATCTATCCTGTCCTGCAAACCTGCCTGCATTCTCGTTCATGCATGCAAACTGGTCCATCACCTGCACGAGGGGAAGGCCATGGTCTTTACCTATTTCAAAGTCCAGAGGGTCATGAGCAGGCGTTATCTTGACCGCGCCCGTGCCAAACTCAGGCTTTACCCTCTCGTCTGCTATGATGGGTATAAGGGGCTCCACCTCAGAGCCGTCCATTGCCCTTCTTTTCCATTCCACGAGAGGAAGCCTTATACTTCTGCCCACAAAAGCCTTGTAGCGTTCGTCCTCTGGGTGGACAGCTACCGCCGTGTCTCCCAGCATAGTCTCAGGACGGGTAGTGGCAACGGTGATGTAGCCGGAGCCATCCTCAAGTGGATATCTTATGTAGTAGAGCTTGCCTTCTTCCTCCTCGTGCTCCACCTCAAGGTCAGAGAGGGCTGTCAGGTCTTTGGGACACCAGCTTACCATATATTCTCCCCTGTATATAAGACCCTCTTCGTAGAGCCTTCTGAAGGCGTATCTGACCGCCCTTGAAAAGCCTTCATCCAAGGTAAACCTTTCTCTCTTCCAGTCCACACTCACGCCGAGCTTTTCAAGCTGTTCTCTTATGGCTTTCCTTGACTGTGGAACCCAATCCCAGACTTTTTTGAGGAACTCTTCTCTTCCTATATCAAGCCTGCTTATGCCCTTCTCCTGAAGCTGTCTGTCTACCACATACTGTGTGGCGATGCCTGCATGGTCAAAGCCAGGCACCCACACCACGCTCCTGCCCAGCATCCTCTGCCAGCGGCAGACAATGTCCTGCAGGGTGGCGTTCAGGGCATGGCCCATGTGAAGAGAGCCGGTCACGTTAGGCGGTGGAATGACCACCGAAAACCTATTTTCAGAAGACGGGTCTTTTACAGAGTAAAGAGCCTTCTCTATCCATCTCTTTGAGTGCCTGTCCTCTACTTCCCTGTGGTTATACTGCCCTATGTCCTTCATAAGGAAAGGATTATAGCACCTTCTTCATTATTTCTTAACGGTCAAAGATTAGAATAAGAGTGTATGTCCTATAGAGGTCTAAGTCATGAGGAAGTAGACAGAAGATTAAAGCTATACGGATACAATAGCTTGAGAGAAAGAAGGTCATCAGACCTTCAACTTTTCCTTTCTCAGTTTAAAAACCCCTTCATATACCTGCTGATTCTCACAGCTACCTTCTCATACATCCTCGGTGAGACTACAGATACCCTCATAATCCTTCTGATTCTTCTAATCTCTGGTTTTATAGGCTTCCTGCAGGAAAGGTCTGCAAACAGGTCCGTGGAAAAACTCCTCAGTAGAGTAAAGACCACAGCTATTGTAATTAGAGAGGGGGAAAGGAGAGAAGTTCCGGTTGAGGAAGTGGTTGTTGACGATATTGTGGTCCTGACTGCAGGCCGCATAGTCCCTGCAGATATTCTTCTCATAGAAGCAAAGGATTTATTCGTAGACGAAGCCTTTCTCACCGGTGAGGCGTATCCCGTAGAAAAGCGTGAAGGTGAAAGGACTTACATGGGCACGAGTGTCATAAGCGGCTACGGTATTGGTAGAGTTGAAAAGACAGGAAGGAACACGCGATACGGCCAGGTTGTTGAGAAACTAAAGCATGGAAAAGAAGAAACGGACTTTGAAAAGGGGCTCAGAAACCTTGGTTTTGTTCTATTGCAGATAGCTTCAGCTATGGTAATAGTGGTCTTTGCAATAAACGCTCATCTCCACAAGGGTGTAATCGACTCCCTTCTATATGCTCTTTCTGTTGGCATAGGGATAACACCCTTTCTGCTACCGGTTATTGTGAATGTAACCCTTTCTCACAGCGCGAGACTTATAGCAACAAGAGGAATAATAACCAGAAGGCTCTCCTCCCTTTACAATCTAGGGAACATGACCATACTCTGCACAGACAAGACAGGAACCCTGACTCAGGGGAAGATGGATGTTCTGGCCTTTCTAAACGCCCTTGGAAAGGAGGATGAAAAAGTCAGACTTTATGCCTGTCTTAACGCCATGATGCAGACTGGCTACAGAAATCCAATAGACGAAGCCATTAAGTCAAAGTTTAACAAAGAATACCTGGAGGATTTTACAAAGGCAGATGAAATACCCTTTGATTTTCAGAGAAAAAGGCTTTCCATACTTGTCAGAACAAAAGAAGGGAATTTTATACTCATCACAAAAGGAGCATATAAAAACATACTTGAAGTATGCTCTTACGCCTCAGTTGAAGGTAGAATCTTAAGAATAGAAGAATTAAAGGGTAAGATTGAAGAAATCTATCAGAGATATAGCGAACAGGGATACAAAGTCATAGCTCTAGCATATAAAGACCTCAGAAAAGATAATATCGCCTACACTGATGAAAGAGAGATGATATTTGGAGGATTTATAGTGCTTCATGACCCGATAAAGCAAGACTCAAAGAAAACTATTCAGGAATTAATGGCTCTTGGAGTTGATTTAAGAATAGTAACGGGAGACAATATACTCGTAGCCAAAAAATTTGCAAAGGATTTGGGTCTCCCAGAGAAAATTATATCCGGTGAAGAGCTGAGAAAATATCCAGCGGAGGCTTTGACAGCAATAGTCAGGGATTTTTATGTTTTTGCAGAACTTGACCCCATGCAGAAGGAAGACATAGTTCTTGCATTAAGAAGGCTTGGTCATGTGGTGGGTTATATGGGCGATGGTGCCAATGATTTGCTTGCTATGAGAGCATCAGATGTTGCACTGTCTGTGGAAAATGCAATGGATGTGGTCAAAGAGTCTGCAGATATCGTTTTTTCAAACCCAGACCTTGCAGGCATAAGGGAAGCAATTGTTGAGGGGAGGAGAGCCTTTTTGAACAGTATGAAGTATTCAAGAATACAGACAAGCTCCAATTTTGGAAACATGTTGTCTGTGTTGGGTGCTTCCTTTCTTGTGCCTTTCATCCCACTTCTTCCCTATCAGGTTTTAACTTTGAATCTTCTTGCAGACCTATCTTTCCTGACCCTTCCATCTGATAATGTGGATGAGGAAAAGCTTAAAAAACCAACCTCCTGGGACTTATCAAAGCTCAAGAAGTTTATCGTCTTTTTTGGTCCTGTAAGCTCTATCTTTGATTACGCAACCTTCTTCTACGCCATGCATATACTCAGGGCAGGGCCGGATACATTCAGGTCTCTCTGGTTTCTTGAAAGCCTTGTCACTCAGAGCCTCGTCCTCCTCTTCTTAAGAACTGATAAAACTGCCTTTTTACAGAGCAGGCCCTCTAAGGCTCTTGTGCTTACAGTCCTCGGAGTCTTGAGCTCTGGAGTTTTCCTCCTCTATTCACCCTTTGGAAGGCTCCTTGGGCTATATCCTCTTGGTGTAGAGCAGCTCATCTTCGTGTTCATAGTGACGCTCTCTTACGTTTTTCTTGTGGAGATGGTAAAAAGGTTATATGCTGCGAGACTCAGTAATTAAGTCCTGGTGAACTCCTCACAAACCTACCCCTCTCGTCAAAGATAAAGGTGGAGGGCAGAAAGGTTATGGGAAAGTGGTCGTTGAACCTGACCTCTGTGTCCACAAGGGTGAGAAAACGCGGTTCTATGTTGAGCTCTCTGTAGCTCTTGAGAACATCCTCGGGCTCCATGGCGACCGCATAGGAGATGATAAGGTATTCCTTCTTTTCTTCCACGAGCCTGTTTAGCTTCTTCAGATGCTCGCTGTGCCCGGCGCAGGTCCTGCTCCATACGTAAAGGATAATGGGTCTGCCCTTTAAGTCTGAAAGGTATACGCCCCTGCCCTCAAGGTCTCTGACCTGCACCCTGGGCAGGGTGTCCCGTGAGCAGGAAAGGAGTAAAAAAAGGGGGAGGAGAAAGAAGACACGGGCAAAGTATCTAAACGCGGGCAAGTATCTTTTCCTTAAAGTCCGCAAGGCTCGGTTTTATATGTATAGTCTCTTTCAGATGATTGTCAAGAACTTCCATGGTCTTGTATCCGTTGCCTGTAATGTAGGCGACCACCACCTCGTCCCTTCTGAAGGCTCCCCTCTGGGCGAGCTTTTTGAGGACTGCTATGGTTGTCCCACCGGCGGTCTCTGTGAATATACCTTCTGTCTCCGCAAGGAGTTTGATGCCATCTATTATTTCCTCGTCAGTGGCAGTTTCCCAGTCTCCTCCGCTTTCCCTTGTGACCTGTAGTGCGTATATGCCGTCTGCGGGGTTTCCTATGGCTATGGACTTGGCAATGGTGTTGGGACGCACGGGGATTATGTAGTCTCTGCCTTCTTTCCAGGCGCTTGCTATTGGGGAGCAACCTTCCGCCTGAGCTCCGTATACTCTAGTCCTGAGCTCCTCTATAAGACCCACCTTCAGGAGCTCTTTTAAACCTTTCCATATTTTGGTAACCAATGAGCCTGAGGCTGCAGGTGCCACCACAGCATCGGGAGCCTTCCAGCCCAACTGTTCCACCACCTCAAAGGCAAGGGTCTTTGAGCCTTCTGCGTAGAAGGGTCTTATGTTTATGTTCACAAAGGCCCACTGAAGCTCGCTGGCAATCTCAGAGCAGAGCCTGTTCACATCGTCATAAGTGCCCTCCACCGCAACCACTGTGGGAGCAAAGACAAGGCTACCATATATCTTCTGGGATTCGAGGTTTGCAGGTATAAAGACAAAACAGTTGAGGCCTGCCTGTGCAGAATGGCTCGCCACCGAATTGGCAAGGTTTCCTGTAGAGGCGCATGCGGCAGTATCAAAGCCAAACTCCATAGCCTTGGATATGGCAACGGATACGACCCTGTCCTTGAAGGAGAGCGTGGGATGGTTTACCGAATCGTCCTTAATATACAGGTTTTCAAGCCCCAGCATTCTCCCCAGGTTCTCCGCCTTCCTGAGAGGCGTAAAGCCGGCACTCAGCCCCACTCTTGGCTTCTCCACCGGCAGAAGGTCTATGTATCTCCAGAGGCTTTTTGGACCTTTCTCTATACTTTCCCTGCTTATTTTCCCTTTTATCTCATCGTAGTCATAGACTACCTCCAGAGGTCCAAAACAGAACTCGCACACGTGCATGGGTTCTATGGAATACTCCCTTCCGCATTCCCTGCATTTGAGTCCCAGAACCTTTGCCATTTTGCTACCTCCACAGGAGTATGAAGTAAAGATAATATAATATAAGCTAAGACATGGCAAAAAAAGTTTTTGTTGAGAAGGCAAAGAGGTTTTTGAAAAATGTTCTGCAAGAGCCTGAACTCCGGGAGTATGTAATAAGAGAGCTCTCTACGCACTTTGCGGACAAGGAAAAAACAGAGGACAACCTTGAAAAGCTATACAGAGAAGTGGTCAGGATAGGTGATGAGCTTGTAAGGCTCAGAGAAGAACAGGAAAAGGGGTGGCAGGAGCAGAGCGCCCTTTGGCAGGAGCAAAACAGACGATGGGAAGTGCAGGAAAGACGCTGGGAGGAACAGCAGAAAATAAACAGGGAGCTTATAGAGGAGATAAAGAAACTCCATAGGAAGTATGACACAGGTACAGATGCTCAGGGTGCAAGGTGGGGACTAAGGGCTGAAAGCTCCTTCAGAGAAGCCATAAAAGGCATACTGGAAGAGGATTTTCCTGTAAAGGTAGAGAGATACCTCGCCTATGATGAAGAGGGAGAAGTTTTTGGAAAACCCCACCAGATAGAGCTTGACCTTATAATAAAGAACGGGAAAACCATACTGGCAGAGATAAAGTCTTCCATGAGCAAGTCTGACGTTTTTGTGCTAAAGAGGACGGTGGACTTCTATAAGAAGAAGGAAGGTAGAGAATTAGACAGAGTTCTCGTCATATTCCCGATGGTAGATTCAAAAGCAATGGAACTTGCAGAGGAATATGGCTTTGAGGCTTATTCCTATCCAGAAGATGTGGAGGGCTTGAATGAAAAACAGTGAACTTTTTGAAAGGGCAAGGACCCTCATGCCTGGAGGTGTGAGCTCTCCCGTAAGGGCTTTCAAGGCGGTTGGTGGTGAGCCCATAATAGTCTCAAGGGCTCAGGGCTCAAGGCTGTGGGATGTGGAGGGCAAGGAATACATAGACTTTCTCATGTCCTGGGGACCCCTTATTCTGGGGCATGCGCATCCTGCAGTGGTTTCTGCCCTTCAGGAGCAGGCAAGGAAAGGTCTATCTTACGGGCTTACAAACGAGCATGAGATAACTCTTGCAAAGCTTGTGGTTTCTGCTATGCCCTCTGTGGAGATGGTGAGGTTTGTCTCCTCTGGCACTGAGGCAACCATGTCCGCCATAAGGCTGGCAAGGGGCTACACGAAAAGAAAATACGTGGTCAAGTTTGACGGATGCTACCACGGGCATGCTGACTCTTTACTGGTGAGTGCAGGCTCAGGCGTTGCCACGCTGGGCATTCCGGGCACTCCAGGAGTGCCAGAGGAGATAGCAAGTCTGACCCTCGTTATTCCTTACAACAACACGGAGGCCCTTGAGGAAGTTTTCAGGAAATATGGAGAAAATATTGCCTGCGTGATAGTGGAGCCCGTGGCGGGCAACATGGGAGTGGTTCTGCCAAAGCCCGGTTTTTTGGAGAGCATAAGGGAGATAACCAGAAGGTATGGTGCACTTGTCATATGCGATGAGGTGATAACCAACTTCAGGCTTTCAAAGGGCGGGGCTCAGGAGCTACTGGGTAGAGACCCAGATATAACCTGCATGGGAAAGATACTGGGTGGTGGTATGCCACTGGGTGCCTACGGAGGAAGAAAAGAAATCATGCAGATGATAGCACCAGAAGGACCCGTCTATCAGGCGGGAACACTTTCTGGCAACCCCCTCTCTGTGGTGGCAGGCATTGCAACCCTTACAGAGCTTTTCAGACTAAACCCTTACGAAGAGCTTGAAAGGCTCACAAATAGGTTGACATCAGGCATTTCGGAGATACTCACAGAAAAGGGCATACCCCACAGGATAAACCAGATAGCCTCCATGTTTACCCTCTTCTTCACAGAGGAGGAGGTCTACGATTACGAGACTGCCAAAAAGTCAGATAGAGAACTCTTTGGAAGGTTCTTCAGAAGCCTGCTGAAGGAGGGTGTTCTTATACCGCCCGCTCAGTTTGAGGCGTGGTTTTTGAGCACAGCCCACACAGAAGAAGATATAGACCTTGCCCTTGAAAGAATAGAAAGGGCAGTATCAGAGCTCTGAGTTATCTGAGAAGCTCTGAATAGACATAGTAGTTATACATGACCCTTTTCACATAGTCCCTGGTCTCCCGGATGGGGATGGTTTCTATAAAGAGATACTGGTCTTCATGTTGAGGCCAGCTTCTTACCCTTGTGGGTCCAGCGTTGTAGCTGGCGAGCGTTCTCACAAGGTCTCCCTTCCACTGGTCAAGCAGGTATCTCAGATAGGCGGCACCAAGGGTTATGTTGGTCTCTGGGTCGTAGATGTTTCTTATGCGTATGCCTTCCCTTCTTGCCACATACTGGGCAGTGCTGTCTATGAGTTGCATGAGCCCCCTGGCGTTTGCCACGGATACTGCATAAGGGTCAAACAAGCTTTCCTGCCTCATTACCGCGTATATGAGAGCACTTTCTATGGAGTATTTTTCAGAGGCTTTTTCTACCTTACCTCTGAAAGGTCTGGGAAAGGCTACCGCATTGTAAACAAAACTACCATAGCCATACTTTCTCACGGCAAGTCTGACAGCAAGATGCGGGTCAAGACGCGATATGGCAATCACATCAGAGGAGGTTAAATCCCTCAGCCTCTTAAAAGCCTCAAGCCTTGCGTATTCTGGAAAACCTGCCTCCCATATAGCCTTTACCACTCCTGCGGTTTTCGGCAGGCTCTCGTCCTCCATCACAACCCTCAAAGCCCTGCTCGCCACCGGAAGACCCAGCATGGAGCTGGCAACTGCATGGTAAAATCCCGCCCCATTGGAGGCCTTTACAAGATACTCACTCGCATCCTCCCTTCTGAGAAGTATGGCACACTTGTATGCCCAGAAGTTGCCCGTAGATGCCTCATCTCTGGTCTGTGAGTATTTCACAGAGGCTAAAAAGTGCTCAAAGGCTTTTGCGTAATCTCCCAGAGCATAGTAGGATAAGCCCAGGTTAAAATCCCTTCTGTAGGAGGGTTCCATGCGCAGGAAAAAGTTTATAGCTTCCTGAAAATTTCCCCTTTGCACGTTCAGCCTTCCAAGCCTGAAAAGGATATCAGAGACCAGATTTCTGTCTACAATGGAAGAAAGAAGTTCCTCCGTCTTCTCCCTCTGCTCCAGCTCGTAATACATAACTGCAAGCTCAGCCCTGGCCCTGCTGTCCCTGCACTCCTGAAAGGTCTGAAGAGCTTTTTCACTCTCCCTCAGGGCTCTGAGAGAGGTGCCCAGCATAAAACATACCTTCTGAAAATCCAGACCTTCAAGAAGTGCAACAACTTCTCTGTAATACCTTCTCCTGAAAAGTTCCTCTGACGCCGTAAGGGCTTCCTCAGGGCTAAGTTCTATATACTGGATAAACCCTCTGAAAAGCACAGGAGACTTCAGAAAGCCTGCCTTCGGGTCAAGATTAAGTTCCCTCCAGAGGTTCAGATATTCTTCTCTGTATTCCTCTTTCAGATTTCTTGGGTTTAGCTCCATGAGAAGCCTGCCTGCCTCTTCCTTTTTTCCCCTCAGCACTGCATCCTTTGCCAGGAAAAACATAAGGTCATCTCTGAAAACTGCATCCGGGTATTCTTTAAGAATTCTTTGCCCCAGGATGGGGTCTCTGTTCTCCAGGTAAGCCATAAAAAGACGATACTCCCCCGGCAGCTGAGCAAATACGAAAAGGGGAAGAAGCAGTAGCAGCAGGAACATATCAGCTAATATATGTGATTATTAGCAGAACGAGAATTCCAAGGAAGAGGTTTACCCAGATGAGGTTAGGGATGTGTGAAAGCTTTTCTTTCCTGAAGAGGAAAAGATAAATGTAGGCGAATACGAGCGTCATAAGTGCAAATATAAAGAGCTTAGCATGAAACAGTGGGTTATCAGAAAAGTCTCTCCTGTAGCCATGCCAGATACCCATGCCTGTTATAAAGAGGACAAGTATAGAAAGCCAGACTGCCGGAAAGAACCTGGAAAACACGGCACGAAGTAGCCTGAGCCTCTGTTCTTCCTGAGAAAGCTCCCTCAGAGAGGGCTTGAGAAAAAGCAGGCTGTAGACCATCCCCCCTATCCACACTGCGGCAAAGAGAATATGGAGAAACTCCAGCGACTTAATCATTCTCAGAGCCCCTTTTGAGCCTCACAACCTGCACTTTCCCCTGAGCTATGTCCTCTATGGCCTGAAAGGTCTTTTTTATGAGCTCACCCCTTGTCCTGTCTCTTACAAAAATGTCTTCACCCCTTTCCAGAAGCTGGCTTACCCTTCTGGCCGCTGCATGCACAAGCTCATACCTTGAAGACACCCTCTTAAGTGCTTCCTCTATACTGGGTCTTTTGCTCATTCTCAAACCTCCTTTAATAGAACATTATACTCCTTTTCCCTTCTGAGGGACTTCAGCCACGGGGGCATACGGGAGATTTCCTCCAGGAAGATTTCTCTTATCTCTTTTAGAGTAGGCAGAGGCTTTATCAGGCTCCCTTCTTTACATACGGGCTCCACAAGCCCACCATCCCTGTAGGGAATTACCTCATCGTAAGACATGAAACCTCCTTCATAATGCCTTACAACCTGCCTCTTGTAGGGAAAGGTCTGTTTTCCCGGGCTCAGCTTGAACTTTGGTTTTCCTTCATACTCTACAAGCTTGTAGGCTATGTCAAGGTATGGGGCATCTGCAGAGGTCAGGACTTTTGTGCCAACACCAAAAATATCCACGGGTGCACCCTGCGAGATAAGATATTGCAGATCTTCCTCATCAAGTCCACCGCTGACCAGTATCTTTATGTCCTTGAAGCCCTCAGCATCAAAAAGCTCCCTTACGCTTCTGCATAAACTCAGAAGGTCTCCGCTGTCAATTCTTACCCCAACAACTCTTATGCCTTCCTTCATCAGCCTTAAAGTCTTCCTTGCACCCTCAAGAGTATCATAAGTGTCTATAAGAAAAAGGGCCCTTTCTGGAAAGCTCCTCGCAAAAGCTCTGAAGGCTTCCTCCTCTTCTTCAAATACCATAACAAAAGAGTGGGCCATGGTGCCAAAGACTGGAATTCCGTATTTCCTGCCTGCCTCGAGGTTTGAAGTGCCGGCAAAGCCCGTCATATAGCAGGCTCTTGCTGAGTAAAGTCCAGCGTCAAGTCCGTGGGCCCTTCTCAGACCAAAATCCACAAGTGTTCTGCCTCCTGATGCCAGGTAGGACCTTGCAGCCTTGGAGGCAATTAGAGTGTTGAAGTGGATGATGTTTATAACAAGAGTTTCCAGTATCTGCACCTCTGGTAGAGACCCCTCAATCTGAACCAGAGGCTCCTTCTGAAAGACTATCTTTCCCTCCCCTATTGCATAGAGGTCTCCCCTGAACTGGTATTCCTCAAGATAATCTAAAAACCAGCTTTTAAAAATGCCAAGAGACTTTATGTATTTTAGCTCCTCATCACCAAACCTAAATTCACCAAGAGATTCAAGCAGGGGCTCAAGACCACAGGAAAGGAGAAAGTTTCTGTTCTCTGGAAGTTTTCTCACAAAAAGGCTAAAAACTGCCCTCCCTGTTTTACCAGCCTCAAGGTAAGCCTGAGCCATGGTAAGCTCATAAAGGTCTGTAAAGAGGGCCTTTGATGGCATAGTAGTATTTTATGCAAATTCCAGAAGGTTCAGAGTCTCGGGACTCAGCCTTCCCCTGTTTTCCCATGCCCAGTTCTGAAGCTCCCAGAGGGTTACCATAAGCTCATACTTTCCCACAGTCCTGTTGTAGTCTCTGACGAAGGCAACTATCCTTTTCACCTCCTCCTCCGATATATCCTGCAGAACCTTCCTGCCTATGTATCTTTCCAGCAAGAATTTCATGGAGGCATCTCTTATGTTAATCTCAAGGCTGTCTGCTTTCTCCAGAACCCTCTCAAGGGTATCCACAGGAGTCAGTTCCCTCAGAAGAAGATATAGCCTGAGCTTCAGGTAAGCTTCAACCTGCTGAGCTATGAGATTCCCCGCCTCAAAGTATTTGCCCCGTGCATGCATGAGCAGGTCTTCAAGGAGAAGTTCATAGCTCTCAGTGAAGTTTACATCTTCCTGAAGATATCCAAGGGCCCAGTGGTCAAGTAGCCATCCCAGCAGAGGCTGAGGCACTCTGTCAGCATCAAACTCTTTCAGGTCTTCTACTCCCTCAAACTCCTCTTCCGTCTCCATGTCCCTGATATAAACCTTCCATGGTTCAAAGCCTTCCACCCTGTAATAAAACTTGCCAAGAGTCCCCTCTTGAGGAATTACATCAGACAGCTCAAGGGCTGCTATGGAGGTTATAAGGTCATTGCCCTCAACCCTCTGAGGCAGGACAAGTCTCTGCCATACTCCAAGACCGTTACCGTAAGATTGCAGGTTGCTTGGAGCGGTGGAAAGCACCATGAGAAATCTTTCTTCAAGCTCTCCATCACCGACGAGGTCCATGGCTTTCTTTGCAAAGAGAAGGTTTTTAACAGCCTCTATGCCTGAAATGTCAGCAAAGAACCAGCCATCTGAAGAAAAGGCATAGCTGATGTATTTGTAGGCATAGAGATGCTTAAAAAGCTCTCTTCTCTCTTCTATGCTAAGAGGTCTTTTTGCGTTAACCTGTAGATACTCCTCCTTTGAGCCTCCAAGGAGAAGGTCTACAAAGTTAAAGAGGGCCTTTTGCGGGTCTTTTGTGTATTGTTCAAGAACCCTGAAAAGTCTTTCCTTTACAGAGGACCTGACCAGTTCAAGGGCTTCTCTCATGGGTCCTCGCCAGAGTTGGTGCCAGCCGGGCATGCCCCCTGTAGCACAGCCACAATCAGACCTCCACCTTTCCACACCGTGGGCACAGCTCCAGGAAGTAAACTCCCATATCTCTGTCTCGCCCTCAGGACGCATATTCATGGACACACTCTCTAGGGTCTTCATGCCCGGGTGGTTCTCCAGAAGGTAGGCAAGCCCCATCTCACCGAACTTTTTGTGATGGCCAAAGGTCTCGCCGTCCACCGCGATAAGGGTGATGCCTTTTCTTGCCTTTGTTCTGTTTATAACTTCTTCCATGTTGTTTATCAGGTCGCCAAAGGCTATACCATGAGAGAGCTCCCCGTCGTAGACAAATATGTCTATGTGCCCCTCCGGAAGGCTATGCCTGAGATAGCTACCCCTCGCCTTTACCTGATGGGGTGCGAGTATCACATAGCCAATGCCATGCCTCACCAGGAGGGATAGGGTCCTTCTATCCACTGCAAGCTCTGGAAGCCAGAAGCCCCTGGGCTTCCTTCCAAATATCCTCTCAAAGGCCCTTATACCCCAGACTATCTGAACTTCTCTGTCCTCTTCTGGGTCAAGGGGAAGTATGGTGTGGTTAAAGCCAGTGGCTATGGCGTTTTCCCCCACACTTCTCAGTCTATCAACAAACCACGGCTTTTCTCTCAGGAGCCAGGAGAGAAGGCTGAAGGTGAAGTTAAAACTCACGTGCTGGTAGTTGTTGACTATTTTCAGTATCTTGCCATCCCTTCTGTAGTGGGCGTAGAGGTTGGGAAGATAGGATTCTCTGAATATTCTCTCATTCCAGTTTTCAAAAGGATGAGCGGTAGGCTCTACAGGAATAAGACCGAGATAGGGGTTTTCTCTTGGCGGTTGATGAAAGTGACAGTGAACACACAGAAGACTCATAACTCCACAAAGGCACCCATCTTTTCAAACTTCCCTATTCTGTCCTGGAGGAGCTCTTCCCGCTCCATGTTCAGAAGCTCGGTAAGACATCTTTTGAGAAAGCGCTTGAGAATCCTTGCACTCCTTCTGTGGTCCCAGTGTGCTGCACCAAGAGGCTCTGGCACTATGGCGTCAATGACTCCCAGCTTCAGAAGGTCCTGAGCTGTAAGCTTGAGGGCCCTTGATGCCTCCTTTACCTTGCTCTGGTCCTTCCAGAGGATTGCCGCACAGCCCTCTGGGGATATTACTGAGTATACGGCATTTTCCAGCATAAGTATCCTGTTGGCAACCCCGAGGGCAAGTGCACCACCAGATCCGCCCTCCCCTATTATTACCGCAATGGTTGGAACTTTTAACTGACCAAAGGTATAGAGGCTCTGGGCTATGGCCTCCGACTGTCCCCTCTCCTCTGCACCAATACCCGGATAGGCTCCCGGCGTATCTATTAGGGTTATAACAGGCATCCGGTATCTCTCAGCCAGCCTTGCTACCCTTATGGCCTTCCTGTATCCCTCAGGATGAGGCATGCCAAAGTTTCTCTCCATCTTCTCCTTGGTTGTCCTTCCCTTCTCTTGTCCTATCACTGCCACAGGAAGACTGTCAAGGTAGCCAAAGCCCGCCACCACAGCCTTGTCATCCCCAAAGCATCTGTCTCCATGAAGCTCTGTAAAGTTTCCAAACAAAAGGTTTATGTAATCCATGGCATGCGGCCTCTGAGGATGTCTTGCTAGGAGAACCCTCTCCCATGGGTCAAGTTTTGAATACACTTCCTTACTTTTCTTCAGAAACTCCCTCTGGAGTTTTCTTAGTTCTCTCTCCTTTTCTCTGTCTCCAAGGTTATAGAGCCTTCTGAGCTGGTCTATCTTCTGATGAATCTCCTGAAGGTCCCTTTCAAAGTCTAAAAACATCGGGAAGATTATACCATGGTAGGCGCGGGCGGATTTGAACCGCCGACCTCTGGCGTGTCGGGCCAGCGCTCTGCCAGCTGAGCTACGCGCCTTATGATTTATAATTATAGCATGCTCTTCGTTCTTTCTGCACCCTCTGGGACTGGTAAAACTACAGTAGCAGAAAGGCTTCTAAAAACCTGTCCAGGAGTAAGAAGGATAGTAACCGCAACTACAAGGCAAAAAAGAGAAGGAGAGAGGCACGGTGTTGATTACATTTTCATGGACAGGCGAGAGTTTGAAGAAAGGATAAAGGAGGGTTACTTTCTTGAATACGCAGATGTATACGGTAACTACTACGGCACGCCCAGGGACCAGGTTCTCAAAAACGAAGAGGAAGGGGGAGACTCTCTACTCGTTATAGATGTGCAGGGTGCAAACAGTGTAAAAAAAGCCTATCCCCAGAGCATACTCCTCTTTCTTATGCCTCCAAGCCTTGAAGAACTTAGAAGAAGGCTCCTGAGCAGGGGCTATGGCAGGGAGAATCTGGAGCAGAGGCTCAGGAAAGCCGAAGAAGAGATAGCCTGTGCCAGGCATTTTGATTACATAGTGGTAAACGAATTCATAGACAAGACTGTGGAGGCTTTGCATACCATAATAATTGCCCAGAGGTATAGAAAGGAAAGTTTTCTAAAAAGTCCGGGGCTTGGCGATGAGAATATCATACTGGCGCTTCAGAAAAAGCCCTGCTCTATTTTTGAAATATGACTTGCTTTGTTCATGTTATAATACTTTCTTATGAAAGAACTCCACCATCCTCACAGTGACGATGCTTTTAAGGTGCTGAAAGAGTCAAGAGTGGTGGCAGTGATAGGCATTTCTCCAGACCCGGAAAGGCCCTCTTACTATGTGACCGAAAGGGTCATATCAAAGGGTATTCATAAAGTCTACCTTGTGAACCCCAAGTATGCAGGGCAGGAAATACTGGGTGTTAAGGTCCTTTCTTCCCTTTCTGATGTGCCAGAGACTGTGGATATTGTCAACGTTTTCAGAAACCCGGCACACATAGAGCCCATCCTTCAGGAGGCCCTTCAGGTGGGGGCAAGGTGTGTGTGGCTTCAGCCTGGCTGTGAAAACCCTGAGGTTATAGAAAAGTATAAGGATAAAATAAACATAGTCTGGAACGCCTGTATAGGCGTTGAGGCAGGTTATCTTTAAAGGTTAGTAAATTCCAACGTGTTGATTCCTTTCAATAAGTCAGCCCTCATGATTTTCTCAGACCTTGCTTAGAAAAGCAATTTAGACAAAAGTTTGTCTTTAAGCTTATGATACACTAACATCAACTTGTAAAACTTAGAAGCCTTTATTGCATGAAGCTCTGTTATTTGCTCTTCATACTTTAGTTTCTCCTCTTCACACTGTTTCCAGAGTTCAAACTTCTCTTTATGAAGTCTTGCTATTTCCGTATCTCTCTTGCTCAATTCATCTTCTAGATACCTTGCATAACCTATGATGTGGTATATGTGTTTAACTTTGCTGTATTTGTAGAATTCTTGACCTCTCGCAAAGATATCTCCCATCACATATTGAACAATCTCTGATAGATCCCAATTATCCTCGAGCAATATAAAGCTTTCATAATATTTTGCATTCTGCCCGAAAATAAACCCATTAAATTTTCTTACAGCAAGGTTAAAAAATTCAGCATTACTGATTAGAGCAGAGCATTCACTGTATATGTGCAGGGCTTGAACAATCGTATCAACATAACTTGATATATCTATATTAAAATTTCCGGGAATATAGCTATACACAGAATAAAAAGCGAACTTTTTGGGATAAAGCTTAATATGTAAGTTTGTGCATACTTCACCTATGGCTCTGTTGTCTTGATGAAAGTCAAACACAGCAGGGCACAAAATTAGGTCTATACCTTTTTGCAATAGGAAATCTGTCAGCTCTTGCTCTAAGCTTTCTTTGTATTCTTTCAACCTGTTGCTGGGATACTTCCAGAATTCTGCATGATTATATCCGAGCATTTCCTTAACCATGGTCACTTTATCTATCCAAGCTTCTGAAGTGTGCTTTCCTCCATAGTCTGATAAAAACAAAACACTAACATCTTTACCACATTCCACCAAGAAGCGTATACTACCACCACACCCTAAAAGTTCATCACCGGGGCGTGGAGCAATTACCAGCACATTTCTTATCCTTTCTATATCCCATTCCTTTTGTTTAATAAGCTCAGCCATTTTCTTTTCCAGATCTCCTTGTTAAAGAATTTATTAGCTATATACCTTCCATACCTCCTTATATGTTTTCTAAAGTTTATGTCTTCTACCAGTTTGATTATCTCCATAAACCTATCTACCGTATCCAGAGTGTTTTTTTGATTTGGTTCACCAAGACTTAGATGAGGTAATAATTTTGATAAACCGTTGAAGATACCAGTTTCGTAAGCAATAACTGGCCTACCGCATGCAAGTGCCTCCACAGAAGTGAACCCAAAGCCCTCGTACCTGGAGGGAAAAAACACGAAGTCAACTTTGTTGTATATGTAAGGCATATCTTCATGAGGTATACTTTTATACGTTTGGATTTCTTCTATCTCAGCATATTCTCTTAATCCACCTGTGGATAAACACTGTACCCATTCTATATAGGTTTGCGTTCTCTTGTACACTTCAATAAATATATCATAGCCCTTGGTGGCATCAGTTCTACCAACATATAATCCTTTAAGCTTTTTGCTTTTGCTAAATTCGTTTTCTAAATTCAAAGGCTTAAAGACATTTGTATCAACAAAGTTTCTTATAGTGATTATTCTTCCCGTCCTAAAATGTCTACGTAGGCTTGAAGTAACACTTGAACTAACAGACACCACTTTCTTACCTGAATATGTGAAATCTTCCATTAAACCAAGCCTATAATAAAAGTCAAGATAATCACACTTATTTAGAAAATTCCGGCATACATTTGCAATATCACGATATACACCATGACAGATATTTAAAATTTTATTAATGTCCATCTCAATAAAGGCCCCATATATAGAATTACTTATTATAAAATCATACTTGTCTGCTTTTTCTTTGATTATACGAGCATGATTATAATAATCTTCAAGTTTATAGGGCGTGAGCCCATGTTTTTCAAAGAAATCCACATCCACATGCCAGCCTTCTTCCTTCAATACGCCATACAAATTTAAGACATAAGTTTCTATACCCCCGCTCCATTGAAACGGGTTGGGGCCTGTTACTATAAGAACACTACCCATTTGGAATCCTTAGCAGCACATAAGCTTGTTGATATTATACATTAACATATAGAATGGTAGTATAATTATCTTTCAAATGACATATTCGACAAGGTTTTTAAGTTTGGAGGCGCCATTCTATGAAGGAAGGTAAAAATATAATTCTTGTGCATAAAGTTTTCCCCATTAACCTTGAAGGTGTGTCGGGTGGGGCTGAAACCGTCATGCTCGAAATGGCGCAGGCCCTTAAAAATAGAGGCTGGAATGTTTATTTTTTTGGACATTTTCTCAATTTAAACGCTTATTTTGAGGGTATAAATTTTATAAATTTTGGAGAAGACTTTCAACTTGCTGAAGTTTTCAAAAATTACAAAAATATTGAATTTGAAGCCTGTATTTCCGTTCACGCATTTCCAATAAAGGTTTTACTGAGCTTCAACAATATCAGAAGATTCTTTCTGTATCCTCATGATATGAGTTTTATAGAGCACAGAGTTAGCCCAGAATTTATCAATAAGCACGTGGACGGTGTCATATGTTTATCAGAATATCAGAAGAATGCTTATGCTGAATGGGGTATAGTGCAAGATAAACTAATAAAGATTCCATACGGTATAGATACAGAATTTTACAAGCCAACACCTCACGTCAAGAGAAATCATAAAAAAATAATGTTTGCAGGAGCTACAATAAGGTCTAAGGGCATATATGTGTTGATAGATGCATTTAAGAAACTCAAAAAGGATATGGAAGATGTCGAGTTGCATATATATGGAGACTCAAGCCTTTGGGGACTTGAAGAAAACGTTGATAGTAGAATTAACATTCCAGGATTATTCTTTCACGGCAAAGTCGGCAAATCTGAACTGATAAAAGCATACAGTGAATCTGCTTTGTGTATAGTACCTACAATACCAGAACTATACAAGGAATCTCTGCCTAGGTCTGCCATTGAGGCTCAGGCGTGTGGCTGTCCTGTAGTAGGGTCAGAAAGTGGAGGTTTACCAGAAACCTTTTTGCACACAAAAACAGGATTTCTTGTCAAACCAATTAATGTAGATAACCTTTATAAAGTTATAAAGACTGCTATAGGCGATGAAGAAAGATTGAAAAAGATGTCAGAAAATGCCATGAAATTTGTAAGAGAAAATTTTTCAATGGATAAACAAATCAAACAGCTTGAAGAATACATCTTATCAATAAAACCTGAACTAAATAAAATAGATAGAATAAGCTATAATAATTTAAACATTCTTTTCTATGTAGAAGTTCCTCTCATGCCTTCAAAAACTTCTTCATGTAGAAGAAACTACGAAATACTTAAAACTCTGCTTGATTTAGGAGCTAGAGTGACATACTCTCATGGTTTTTTCGTAAAAGGTTCAGAAAAAGAAATAAAAGAACTCTTGCATATTTACAAAAATTTCAACATAAGGAGTCCGTTATACGAAAATTTTTCCATGATTGGTTTTCACGATATTCTATGGATAACAGAGGTATGGGACTACAGGAGACTTCGCAAGGCTGTTGGTTTGGCAAGAAGGGCTAAACTCGTATACAACATGCCTGTAGTGTACGATGCTATGGACAGCCTATACAAGCATTATGATAGAGCCAAACTTGCGGGGGAAATTCTAAAGGAGAAAGAGCTTGAATCCATAAAAATACTAGAACAAGAAATGTATAAACTCGCTGACATAGTTATTGTTGTCTCTGAAGAGGAAAAAAACTACATAGTTGAAAATTTTGATATATCTCCTGAAAAAATTGTCATAGTAAGAAATATTCATGATCCAGCCGAATATTCTCATAATTATGGTAAGACTGTATGTTTTGTAGGCGGATTGATGAACTTCAATAACCTCTTGGCTATTAAGTTTTTTCTCAATAATATATACCATCATGTTCTGAAAAAAGACTCTGATATAGAGTTTTATGTAATTGGTGATAGAACAGAAATGTTAAAGCTTGAAGAACTGGTAGAAGATAAGAGCTTATTAGAACTTTATAGAAATAAAGTTCATTTCATAGGCTGGATAGAGGATGTGGGTAAAGAATTGAAAAGGCATGCCCTTACAGTTGCCCCAATGGTTTCCGGCTCTGGTATAAAGGGTAAAATACTGAACAGTCTTGAATATGGTGTGCCTGTTGTAACAACACCTCTGGGTGCCGAAGGTCTTCCAGAGATCACAAAATCTGGCATAGTTATAGCGGAAGGTCCAGAAGAGTTTGCTAAAAAAGTAGTAGAAATAGTAAAAAACGATGAGTTAAGATGGTCACTGTCTAGAAAAGCCACAGCATACGTAAAAGAATGGTTCTCTAAAGATAGAGCCAGAGAAACTCTTGAACGTATTTTGCCGATGATTCAAAA
The DNA here is from genome assembly GCA_037481935.1 of Aquificaceae bacterium. NCBI lineage: Bacteria > Pseudomonadati > Aquificota > Aquificia > Aquificales > Aquificaceae > Aquificaceae bacterium. The sequence continues at coordinate 123,816 of JBBFKQ010000005.1, forward strand.
AGCTATAAGGGTAAACTTTGCCTTGGCAAGACCTTACAGATATAAACTTGTGGATGACTACAATCTAATCCTGCCAGAAAATTACACACGCGTGGATGACCTTATGGAGGTAATTGGTATGACTCTAGACCAACATAGGTATGAATATCCTGACATAATTCGCTTCAGTTATCTAGATATTTATAATACAGAACCTTGGTTGAAACCAGATGCTATAAATGAGGGATCTTGGTTTAGCATATGCGCATGCATGCCTGCTCTTGTAAGGAAGGGCGTGGAGCTTACCATGCTTGAGGGGGGCAGATTAACTTATGTATATTCGGACTTACCAATTTGTTATATGGAGCATTCTGCAAGAGATGTAAGAAATAAAATTATAGAATTTGGCCTTAAATATAAAATGTTGTTTAAAAAACATCCTTTGGTTGAAAAAATGGCAAAAAAAATATATGAATATTTAAGAAAACAATGAAATATTAAAGCATATTCAGAATACCACCATATTATCTATATGCATTACTTCTTCCTTGCTGGTCTTTAAAATCTTTTTTACTTCCTCTCCTTTTTTTCTGATGATTCTCAACACCTCCTCGAAGCTGAAGTTTACCCTTCCCTTTCCTACGAGAAAGCCTCTCTCGTCGTAGAGAACCACCACATCTCCCCTCTGAAAGGCACCTTCTACTTTCCTTATGCCGGCAGGAAGAAGGCTTTTTCCCTGCTTTATGGCTCTGTATGCCCCTTCATCTATGTATATGGCACCTTTTGGTTCTTCAAGCATGGCGAGGGCTTTTTTACCCTCTTTAAGAGGTTTTGGAGATGGCCTGAAATAGGTGCCAGCAGTCCTTCCTTCCATAATCTGAAGGAGGCTGTCATTCTTGCCAGTTATCACCACCGGAATACCAAGCCTGATGGCTATGCGTGAGGCAGTTATCTTGCTCAGCATACCGCCAGTGCCAAACTGGGAGTTTACACCCTTTACAAGATGGAGAACACCATCCACATCCTCCACCAGAGGCACAACCCTGCCCTCTTCATCCAAGAGCCCACCTGCAGTGGAAAAGACCACTATAAGGTCGGCCTTCATCATGTAAGCGGTGTGAACTGCAAGAAAGTCGTTATCTCCAAAAAGAAGCTCAGATATGGCTACCGTGTCGTTTTCGTTTATTATGGGCACTATACCAAGAGAAAGCATACTGCTGAGGGCGTTTTTTGCGTTCTGAAACTTTTCTCTATCCTTGAAAATATCTGCAGTGAGAAGAGCCTGACCTACTGTCAGTCCATAGTTGGAAAAGACCATATCGTAAAGGTGCATAAGGTATGCCTGGCCAACGCCCGCCACTGCCTGCTTTATGCTGAGTTCTCCCGGCCTTTCGCCCAGGCCGAGCTTTTTTACTCCACAGAGAACTGCCCCAGATGAGACTATTAGAGCCCTGTGATTTTTTTCTCTCAGTTTCTTTACCTCCCCTGCAAGCCTTGAGAGAAAGCTCAGGTCTATGTCCCCCTCCTCTGTCTGTATGAGGTTTGAACCAATCTTCACCACAAGAAGCATGGGGATTATATTTTAAAACATGCTGATAATAGCCGGCCCGTGCGTCATAGAGGAAGAGAAGGTGGTCATGCAGACCGCAGAGCATATTAAAAGGCTCTCAGAAGAGTTTACAGACTTTGACTTTGTCTTCAAGTCCTCCTTTGACAAGGCCAACAGAAGCTCTCACAGGTCCTTCAGAGGTCCGGGACTTGAGGAGGGTCTTAGGGTCCTTCAGAAAGTGAAGGAAGAGTTTGAGCTCAGGATTACAACCGATGTGCATGAGACTTGGCAGGTCCAGCCTGCCTCTGAGGTGGTGGATATGCTGCAGATTCCTGCCTTTCTCTGCAGGCAGACGGACCTTCTTTTAGAGGCGGGAAAGAGCGGAAAGCCAGTAAACGTGAAAAAGGGGCAGTTTCTCGCACCCTGGGATGCAAAGAACATAGTGGAAAAACTACGCTTTGCAGGGGCTGTGGATTACTACATAACGGAGAGAGGGGCGAGTTTTGGATACAACAACCTGGTGGTAGACTTCAGAAGCCTTGTAATAATGAGGGAGTTTACAAAGGTGATATTTGATGCCACACACAGCGTTCAGCTTCCGGGTGGAGCTGGAGACAGGTCTGCAGGTCAGAGGGAGTTTGTGCTTCCGCTTGTCCGTGCTGCTGTGGCGGTGGGAGTGGATGGCCTTTTTATGGAAACCCACCCGGACCCCGACAGGGCTCTCTCTGACGGACCCAACATGGTCCCTCTCTCCCGGCTTGGAGAAATCCTTGAAACAGTTCAGCGCATCCTCAGTGCAGTTCCCTCCACCTCAAGAGGGTAAGCGTTGCTGAAACAGGCATCGCAGAAATCCTGAGGACTGTCCACCACAGACCTCAGGCTCTCAAGGGAAAGATACTTCAGTGAATCCGCACCTATGAACTTTCTTATGTCCTCAAGGCTCATCCTGTTGGCTATGAGCTCATCCCTTGTAGGGGTATCTATACCGTAATAGCAGGGTCCAACAACAGGCGGTGATGCTATGCGCATATGAACCTCCTTCGCACCTGCACGCCTGAGCATACTAACTATTTTCTTTGATGTAGTTCCCCGGACAAGGGAATCGTCAATGACCACCACTCTCTTTCCTTCAAGAACAGCCCTGTTTGGGTTGAGCTTCATGAGCACCCTTATGTCTCTGAGCTCCTGTGTGGGTTCTATAAAGCTCCTTCCCACGTAGTGGTTTCTTATAAGACCAAGCTCAAGGGGAAGACCTTTCGCCTGAGCGTATCCTATGGCAGGGACAACCCCGGAGTCAGGAACGGGAACCACCACATCTGCCTGCACCTCATCCTCGTAGGCGAGGAGCTCCCCCATCCTTTTGCGTGCACTGTAAACCCATGTATCAAAGACAAAGCTCTCTGGCTTTGAAAAGTAAACAAGTTCAAATATACACATGGCCCTTTTCTCAGACCTGAAAGGGAAGTAGCTTCTTATACCCTGTCCATCCACCACAAGCACCTCACCGGGCTTTACCTCTCTCCATAGCTCACCTCCCAGTATGTCAAAGGCACAGCTCTCAGAGGCAAAGAGAATAGTATCCTTTAGCCTTCCCATGAGTAGAGGTCTGAAGCCCATAGGGTCTCTGGCGGCTACAATCCTGTCCCTGAAGAGATAGAGAAGGCTGTAGGCACCCCTTGCCCTTGACAGGGCGTAGAAAACCCTTGGGATGATTTGCCGGTCATGAGGATGGAGCTCCACCTCTTCTGGTGTAAGCTCACCCTCCTCTAAAAGGGCAAGGAAAAGTTCTGTATCTGAGGTGTGAAAAAAATTTACGCCTTTGCCCTCAAGCTCCGCCCTGAGGGGCAGGTAGTTGACCAGATTTCCGTTGTGAACCACCGCCACACTGCCAAGGGATGTTTCTCTGAGAATAGGCTGGGAATTTATACCCCCAGAGTCTCCGGCGGTGGAATACCTCACATGGGCTATGGCAAGAAAGCCAGACATATGCTGGAGGTCCTCCCTTCTTATGGCTTCAAGAACAAGCCCGGGTTTCTTTACCAGTCTTATGTGTTCGTAGTCCGATACGGCTATGCCTACACTTTCCTGTCCCCTGTGCTGAAGGGCATATATGCCATAAAAGGCATATCTCTCTGCGTGCTCCGCATTGAAAACTCCAAAGATTCCGCACATGAGAATAATATAACGCAAGTTGCAAGTTATAGCATCCCTGCACTCCAGAGCCTATGGAGATTGTAAGAAATTACCGCCATGTAGATT